>JANXYG010000055.1 GCA_025350245.1 Betaproteobacteria bacterium | reverse complement strand
CTTAGCGGGCGCTGTTGCGGCTTGCGCTTGAACTCAAGCGGCTTCCCCTCCACGACGATGTCGCACCGCCCCAGGAATGAGATGCGGATCGGCGCCGGCAACCCTTTCCTCGCTTGGGGTGCGCGCGGGAGTCCGTACTTTGCTGCCAGCTCTGCGGCGAAGGTGTCGTGGTCCGCATCGACCCGGACCAACGAAAGAAGGCGGGCATGAACTCGAACGTTCTGGGCGATCTGGAGAGGCGCGCCGGATGCGCGACACCACTCCAGGGCTGCGAGTACCTTCGCACGCGCGTCGTCCGCGCGTCCCTCGTGCCATGCGAGATTTGCCTCGATGAACAGAACATCACGCTCGAACCGGGTGAAGCAGGAACCAGCGATCAGCTGGCGAAGATCCTCGATCCACCGCCTTGTGGCTGCAAACTCACCGCATTCAGCCAAAGCGTAGGCCCCCGGAATTCGATTGGACACGCGAATCCAGGTCTGCCCCGTTTCATCCATCTGGGCCGCGACCGCCTCGGCAATTGCACACCACTCGTCGCGCCGTTCGCCGCTGCCCATCAACACCATCAAGCGCGCCACGTTCCATTGACTGCGCTCCACGGGCCTTTCCGGCGAAAGCAGTTCCTCCCATTCCGCAAGGACGCGCGCAGCATCGTCGTGGCGGCATTGCGCGACAAGAACAAATACCTCGAGCTGCCTCAGAAGGCTCATCGGCGCGCGAAGACCGTACTGATCGCAGAGCTTCTTCCCTTCGCCTACCCGGTGCAATGCCACTTCGAAGTCGCCCAACTGATAGGAAACAAAGGCAAAGCGATGCTGCCATTGGGCAACCCTGATCGGTGGGGCGGCAGGCCGGAGAGAGAGACCGTCCAGCAGCTCGATCTCCTCGCTGACAAGCTCCGGATTGAGCGTTGCGCCCGCAAAGGCGACTAGGAATATCCCGGTGCGGAATCGAAGCATGGGATCGAGGGACCCTCGAATTCCCTCCCGGATTTCTTCCACGTAGCGCGGCAGGTCCGGGTGCGTGCCATCGCCGAAGAATGCGGCTAACAGATAGCTGCCACACGCCTCCAGACGCTGGCTCGCACTCGTGAATCGCGCCGGTGCCGCCAGCAACCGTGCCAAGCGCTCCGGCCATTCGCGCAATCCAGCGTACCCGGAGAAGCTGAAGAAGTAGGTCTCCACCACACCGGATGCAGCTGCCACCTGGCCAGCGAAGTCATCCCGATCACGCAGGTGCTCGTAGGCGCCGCTCAGGATGGCCCGCGCACGAGACTGGTCTATGGTGGTCAGCGCGCTACCCAACCAATACCGGATCATCGGTTCGACGTCGACTCGTTCGGACGGAAGCCGTCCGATCCAGTCCCGAACCGTCTGGCCGCGTCCTTGCGCCAGCAGCGACGGCGCCCGCGCCAGAGTCGACGCGACGATCGTGTCCCAATCTTCCATCTGGGCAAGGAGCAGCACTGCTTCCGTTTCCTGTCGGGCCTCCATGAGAAGGCGCGCAGCCTGCCCGATGACTTGACGCCGCTCGCCGGCGCTCAGCCTGAGGGCCGCTCGTGATCGCAGGAATGCCCCGAAGAGCGCGTGGAACTCGTAGACAGGCTCGGCTTGAAGCCTCCGCGTGACGAACAGGTGCCGCCGGTACAGTTGCTCGAACAGCTGTGAAACCTCGGGGTTGCCGGTGAGCACTTCTGCCTGCGTCCGCGTCACGCTTGGGAGAAAGCTGCACAACACGAGGTCCCGCCGGGCCTGATCGCCGAGACCTTCGAAGATCAGCCCCGCGAAGTATCCGAATATGGTCTCGAGCGAGTCTAGCGTCCCGACTGAACCCGTCACGGCGAAGTTGCGTGCTCGTTCGAGCAGCAACGTCAGTCCGGCAGCCCACCCTTCGCATTGACTGAACACCGCTCTCACGGTGTCGAGTGCGGACACTCCCCTTGCCAGTGCGATGTCCACCGCCTCTTCGAACGTGAGCTTGAGATCGCTCCAGCCGATGACCGCCAGATCTCCGTGTGCAAGCGGCCGGGCGAGCGACAGGGGAGGATCCTCCCGACTTATCACGACGATGCTGGACCCGGCGGGGACCTCGGCAATCGTCGACGCTAGTGTAGTGTTGCATTCTGTTTGGAACTTAAGCGACTGTTTGCACGGATGACCTTCTGCAGGATATCGGCAGCGCTTTTGGTCCAGATGAATGGCTTGGGATTGGTGTTGTGATGGGCAACGTAGTGGTCGATGGC
>JANXYG010000052.1 GCA_025350245.1 Betaproteobacteria bacterium | reverse complement strand
GCGTTGTAGGTACCGCTGATGGTCACATCAGCCAGGGCCGGGACGGCGAAGCCGGCGGCGAGGGCCAGAACCAGAAGTTTCTTGTTCAATCTCATCTCCTATGAGTGTTTGGGCCTGCGGGACGCCGCTGCTTGCGCTATTCAGCGACGCAATGCGCAACGCCCATCGGGAACGCCCCTAGCTTCATGGGGCAGGCGGATTCTGGCGGTACGCCCGCCCCCGGCGCAATCAAAAAGTGCAGAAAGCTCCGCATCTGTGGTTTTTTTACAACAACCAATCAGGCTGCATGGCAACAAAACCAGGTATGCCGCTTGATCAATGAAATTAATCATTTGTCCGCAAAAGCTGATAGGAAATCGAGGTTTGCGGTTTGGCTGCTGTGGCACAGGCGCCACCGAGGCGGCCCTTCTGAAACAAGCGGTCACGAACTGACTTCAGGCCATCGAGAACACGCGTTCGAGTTCGGCGCCGGGATCGGCAGCCCGCATGAACGCCTCGCCCACCAGAAACCCGTGCACCCCGCGATCGCGCATCCACCGGACATCTTCGCGGGTGAAGATGCCGCTCTCGGTGATGACCAGCTTGCCCGGTGGAATACGGTCGAGCAGGCCCAGCGTGGTGTCGAGGCTGGTGTCGAACGTGCGCAGATTGCGGTTGTTGATGCCCAGCAGCGGCGACTCGAGCGACAGCGCGCGATCGAGTTCGGCGGCGTCGTGCACTTCCACCAGGACGGCGAGGCCGGTCGCGATCGCCGCCAGCTCCAGTTCGCGCAGTCGGGCATCGTCGAGCGCCGCAACGATGAGCAGGACGCAATCGGCGCCCATCGCGCGCGCCTCGGCCACTTGATAGGGGTCGATCATGAAATCCTTGCGCAAGACCGGTATCTCGCAAGCGGCACGCGCTGCGCGCAAATAGTCGGCACTGCCCTGGAAGAACTGGGCGTCGGTGAGCACCGACAGGCACGCAGCGCCATGGCTCGCGTAACTTTGCGCGATTGAGGCCGGATCGAAGTCGGCCCGCAGCACACCGCGGCTCGGACTTGCCTTCTTGATCTCGGCGATCACCGCGGCCTCACCCCGGGCGATGCGGGCGCGCATGGCGCCCACAAAATCCCGCACCGGGGGCATGGCGGCGTTGTCGCGTTCCAGCGTCGCCAGGCTGACTGCGGCTTGCGCAGCGGCGACCTCGCGGCGTTTCACCGCGATGATGCGATCGAGGATGTCGCTCATGGTGTTGCCTTACCCAGCGATTGCGTGAGAGCGACGAAAGCGTCGAGCTTGCGACGTGCCGAGCCGTCGGCCTGGCGTTCGAGCGCGCGCGCGACACCGGCTTCGAGGCTCGGCGCGCAGCCCGCCGTGTAGATGGCGGCGCCAGCATTGAGCGCCACGATGTCGCGCGCCGGGCCGGCGGTGCCGGAGAGGGCCGAGCGGATCAGGGCGATGGAGGCTTCGCGATCGGCCGCGCGAATCGGGTCGATCCAGGCGGCGCACAGGCCGAACTGCCGCGGATGGATGACGTATTCGTGGACCACGCCATCGCGCAGTTCGCCGACCATGGTATCGCCGGAAATGGAGATCTCGTCCAGACCCTCCATGCCATGGACCACCATGACGTGGCGGCTGCCCAGACGTTGCAGCACCCGCGACTGGATGCCGACCAGATCGGGATGGAACACCCCCATGACCTGGTTGGGCGCACCCGCCGGATTGGTGAGCGGACCGAGGATGTTGAAGATGGTGCGGACACCGAGTTCGCGACGGACCGGGGCGGCATGCTTCATCGCGCCATGGTGCGCGGGCGCGAACATGAAGCCGACGCCGAGTTCGCGGATGCAGTGCGCCACTTGGTCCGGCGACAACGCGATGTTGGCGCCGAAACCTTCGAGCACGTCGGCGCTGCCCGATTTGCTCGACACCGACCGGCCGCCGTGCTTGGCGACCCGGGCACCGGCCGCTGCCGCGACGAACGCCGCCGCGGTCGAGATGTTGAACGTATGCGCGCCATCGCCCCCGGTGCCGCAGGTGTCGACCAGGTGCGCGGTGTCGCCGACCTCGACCCGGGTGGCGAACTCACGCATCACGATGGCGGCGGCGGCAATCTCGCCAATGGTCTCCTTCTTCACCCGCAAGCCGGTGACCACGGCCGAGATCAGCGTCTGCGACACCTCACCGCTCATGATCTGGCGCATCAACGACAGCATCTCTTCGTGGAAGATCTCGCGGTGCTCGATGACGCGCGCCAGCGCCTCCTGCGGGGTCATGCGCTCGCGCCTTCGAGAAAGTTTTTCAGCAGCGCATGCCCGTGCTCGCTCAGGATCGACTCGGGGTGGAACTGCACGCCCTCGACCGCCAGTTCGCGATGCCGCACCCCCATGATCTCGCCGTCGTCGGTCCAGGCGGTGACTTCCAGCACATCGGGCACCGAGTCGGGCGCGATCACCAGCGAGTGATAGCGGGTGGCCGTGAACGGATCCGGCAGATCGCGGAAAACGCCTTCGCCGCGGTGGCGGATCGGCGAAGTCTTGCCGTGCATCAGGCGCTGCGCATGCACGATGCGCCCGCCGAAGGCATCGCCGATCGACTGGTGACCCAGGCACACCCCGAGAATCGGGATCTTGCCGGCAAACTCGCGAATCGCCGCCACCGACACACCGGCTTCCTTCGGCGTGCACGGCCCGGGCGAGATCACGATATGCGATGGCGCCAGCGCGCCGATCTCGTCGAGGCCGATCTCGTCGTTGCGGAACACCCTCACCTCGGCACCGAGTTCGCCGAAGTACTGCACCAGGTTGTAGGTGAAGGAATCGTAGTTGTCGATCATGAGCAGCATGTCTGCCTCCAATTCGATGATATCGATGTGGGGCCGGCAACTCGATACCCGCGGGCACGCCGGTTTTTCGAAGCGGTGGCAGGTTCGGGCCGGCGCCGTAGCGCCGATGTTCTCGGCGCGGCGGAAGAGAGTTCAGGCGGCAGGCTTGCGCCAGCGCCGGGGCGATGAAGCGGTGGTCACGGAACCAAGAGGCAGTCGCATGCCGCGGATTATTGCGGGCGGGAGGTGAGGTGGCAAGGTCATCCGGGAATGACACCGGACCGAGGCTCACCGCGTGCCTGATTCCAATGGTCCGGCACTGGAACTTTCACGCCGGGGATGCCTATTGCAATTGCAAATCAACCCGTTGTATGTTTTGCGCCTCAAAGTTTGGAATCTTCAGGCTGGGACACAGACTTCGCAAAGCTGGTCCATCTTGTTGGGAGCTATCACCATGAATATCAGGACGATCATCAAGTCAGAACCGAAATCCGGCGCGTTCATCGTGACCGAAAGCGGCACCGCCAGGGTCGTGCCGTCGGCGCTTCTTCGGAGTCCACGGGTAAAGGCCGATGTTGCGCAGATGCGGATCATCTTCAATCGCCACACGGCGAAGAAAGCCGCGGCACAGGAGTAGCCAGTAGCCGGGCCCGGTGGGTCGACGGGCTGGATCGATGCCATGGCGAACCAATGGAAATCGCACTGCTGTTGATGCCGCTCGTCGGGGGATTCTTTTTCGCCGAATCCTCCTTCTTCCTGCGATATCAGGTTGCCAGAGAAGACGGCCATCGCCGGTATTTTCGGTCGGCGGCCGTGGGCGTACTGCTTTTTCTCCTGATCTTCGTGGCTCGTCTTTGGCTGTCCGGATTCCAATGGTACGGGGCAACGGAAGCCTGGATCAGCCAGGCAGTTCGCGCCAGTATCAGTCCAGAAGCCGCTCGCCATGTTCCTCTGGCTATCACCTGTGTCGGCGCCATTCTCGTCGCCTATCCACTCGCCTTCGTTTCCAATGTCGCTCTCCTGATCATCGGATTCGACCGGGACCACTGGCTTGCACGAGCCATCAATAAGGAAGACGACGAATTCGACTCCATCCTGTTCCGTTGCCTCGAGCGAGATCAGGCGGTCATGGTCACGCTGGACAATCGAAAGGTCTACGTCGGCTATGTCGCAGGGCTCTGGGAGCCTCGCTCCACGCGGCGCGGATTCGGCCTCATCCCAGCGTTGAGCGGGTATCGCGACCAGGACACGCTGCAGCTGACGATAACCACGTTCTACAACATCTTCTCGGCCACGATTGAAGAGGCTGCGGAGGGATCTTCGGAACAGTTCAAGCTGGAAATGATGATCCCGTACTCCCGGGTTTCCACCGTGGCAATCTTCGACCCGGACGCCTTCGAGGCATTCCAGGCGGGGCGAGATGAAATCTCGCGCGACGTCGAGGAGCCGATCCAGTAGGCGAGTTCACCGAGATATCGCGGGCTGTCCAACCGAAAGCCTCGACTGCCAACGCCGAACCCCTGGCGTCACAACTTCGGACTACGCCGTCAGCAATCGCGCCCCATCGATTCTGGATGCGGCCTTGTCGAATCCGAAAGCCGAGCGCAGCACCCACTCCAGTTCCAGCCGCACCGTGACGGGCACGAACAGTGGCGTTCCGGCCCGGATGCCATTGCGAATCAGGCGCGCGGCTGCCTCGCCTTGCGCTGCATCGTCCTGCACCAGAAACCGGACCAGGACGTTGGTGTCGAGCGCGGCCATGCTTTCACCGCCAGGGATTCATGTCCTCGACGGGAACGGGCTTCTTCTTCGGCGACTTCAGCATCCCGGCGAGATCCAGCACCGAGTGCGTCTCGGCCCTCACAATCAACCCACCACCGGGCATGACGTGCCACACCAGCCGCGTTCCCGGGCCGGCGCCGATGCCGTCGCGAACCTGCCGCGGGACGGTGGTTTGCCCCTTGGCGGTGATGGTGGATTCAGACATGGCGACTCGTTACGAATCAGAGAGTCGTAATGCTCTTCGGTGGGCGCTGCAAGCTGAAGGGTAGTGGGAGTGCCGGGACATCGCCGGCCTATGCCGACCGAGATCTCAGCACCGCACGAAACCTGCAAGCAGGGTCACCCGATGCGCAGCCATGAGTTGCGCGTTTACTCACAAACGTCCTTGATGTGGTCGGCGTATGTCGGGCATTCGGCGTCACTCGCCCGTCCAATCGGCGCGGCTCGCGGCGACCAGCGCAGCCCAATGATCAGGCGGGTTCCCTCGGTCCAGCATCCGCTTGAACACCGCATACGGATCGGACTTGCTGCCTGCCGAGGTGACTCCCACCCCCAGGCTGCGCTCCGCTTCGCCCGCCCCCTCGAGGGGGCGCCCCGTTCCTCGGGGAACCTTGCGGAAGATGCGCAGCGTGTCCTCGTCGTTGACCCAGGCGTAGACGATGACCTTGGCCTTCGAGTCGTAGCGAAAGTAAAGCCGAAACCGCCGGCCGATCTTTGCGCGGCGCCAATGGCGATACGCCGGCCCCATCGTGTTGCCGAGTCGGTACTCGTCGCGTGCCGGGTCACTCGGGATCGCCTCGACGATCAGATGACTCAACGCCTGGAAGAGCTTCACGTTCGCATTGCGCTCGAAGCCCTTCGGGTCCGCTCGCTCGGCGCGTTCGGCCGCACGATGCAGACGCTCCAGTTGCTCGACGACGCCGTCGTGGAAAAGCAGCGTCCATCCGCAGCGCTGCATCAGAGCGCGACTTTGCCCTCGATCGGTTCGTCGAGACTCCGCGCCCGCCTAGCCGCGGCGGTCATGACCTTGGCTAGTTTGTCCGGCGCAGTGCGGAGGTGCCCGCCCGCACCAATGTCACGTTCCAGGAGAGTCAGAAACGCCCCGATCGCGGGGTCTTCATGCGTGTCTTCCGCTTCGACTCGTGTGACGACGACCTCACCCTTGCGCAGCGGGAACGCGATCTTGCTCCCGACCGTCACGCCGAGCGCCTGGCGGATGGGCTTGGGCAGCGTGATCTGCCCCTTCGAGGTGATGGTGGTGACTTCGTGGACGAAGTTCATGGTCGGCCCCGTGCGCGGCGATAAGCAGCAGATGGCAAGGAAATATCCTTACATCGTCAACGACCGAGCACGACGCCACGTAGAACGACGCCTCGCGAAAATCCGTCATGCACCGTGCGCCAGCCCCGACTGTGCCATCTCGGCCGCCCGCAGGATCGCCCGCGCCTTGTTCTGGGTCTCGGTCCACTCGCTCTGCGGATCGGAATCGGCAACGATGCCGGCGCCGGCCTGGACATACAGGCGCCCGTCCTTGATCACGGCGGTGCGGATGGCGATGGCGAGATCCATGTCGCCGTTGAAACCGAGGTAACCCACAGCCCCGGCGTAGATGCCGCGCTTGGTGGGCTCCAATTCGTCGATGATCTCCATCGCTCGCAGTTTGGGTGCGCCACTGACGGTGCCGGCGGGAAACGACGCCCGGAGCACGGCGATCGCATCGAGCCCCGACGCCAGCACTGCTTCGACATTCGACACGATGTGCATCACGTGCGAATAGCGCTCGATGGTCATGTTGTCGGTGACGCGAACCGATCCGATCCGGGCGACGCGGCCGATATCGTTGCGCCCGAGGTCCATCAGCATCACGTGCTCGGCGCGCTCCTTCGGGTCGGCGAGCAGTTCGTGCCCGAGCGCGAGGTCGTGTTCGCGAGTCGCGCCGCGCGGCCGCGTGCCGGCGATCGGTCGCACGGTGACCATGTCGCCTTCGAGCCGCACCAGGATCTCGGGGCTGGCGCCGACGATGTGAAAACCGCCCATGTCGAAATAGAACATGTAGGGCGACGGGTTCATCACCCGCAAGGCGCGATACAGCGACAGCGGCGAGGCGGGGTACGGATGCGACAAGCGCTGCGACAGCACCACCTGCATGATGTCGCCGTCGAAGATGTAGCGCTTGGCGCGCTTGACGGCGGCGATGAAAGCGCCTTCGGAAAACTCGGACACCGCCGGCGCCGGCGGCACCGGCATCTCCGCCGGCATCGACACCGGCTGCCGCAATGCGGCGAGCAATACCGCCAGTTGGCCCCGTGCCGCAGCATAGGATTCCGCCTCGCGCGGATCGGCATAGACCACCAGGTAGAGTTTGCCCGACAGGTTGTCGACCACCGCCAATCGATCGGACAGCAGCAGCATCACGTCGGGCGCGCCGAGCACATCCGGCTTCGGCGTCGCGGCGAGCCGTGGTTCGATGTAGCGCACGGTGTCGTAGCCGAAGTAGCCGACGAGGCCGCCGGCGAATCGCGGCAGGTTCGGGATCGGCGGTGCGTTGAAGCGGGCGTGAATGGCGCGGACCCAATCGAGCGGATCCGCCTGCTCGCCCTGCGCGAGCAGCGTGTTACCACGGTATTCGCTGCATACCCGCCCCCTGACCTCGAAGCGCATCTCGGCCGGCAGCCCGATGAACGAGTAGCGCCCGAAACGCTCGCCGCCCTCCACCGATTCGAGCAGATACGAGTAGGGAAGGTTGCCGAGCTTGAGGTAGACCGACAGCGGGGTGTCGAGGTCGGCAAGGGTTTCGAGCACCACCGGTACCCGGTTGAACCCCTGCTGCGCGAACTGCCTGAACTCCGGTTCGTCCATGATCACTCCAAGCACTACGACCGACTACGGGAACAACGGATCGGCGGAAAACTAGCGCACGCGCCACGCGACTGTCAGTGGGCGCCAGCAGCACCACGGACCGGCCGGGAGACGGATCGGATTCCTGTATTGGAGGGAGTGCGTGATCATGACGACGGCTTGGCGGTGCGGACAATGTTCAGCATCGATCAGCCGACTATAGCATCGGCGCAAAGCAGGCGTACAACCGCCCGACGCGCCGATCGCCGCGGCAAGTTTGCCCCCGGTAACCGGCGCCGGCGCATGCATCGCAAGCGATCGAAACACCGGATGTATTGAGCGGCGCCCGCTTTTCGGGTGCAATAGCGGTATGGAACCGGCGAAGCGCTACCAGATCACCGTCAAGACCCGCACCACGTTCGTCCCCGAGCAATCGGACGAGGGCGAGAACCGGTTCGTGTTCGCGTACACGATCACCATCACCAACACCGGCAATGTCCCGGCCAAGCTACTGAGCCGCCACTGGGTGATCACCGACGCCGACAACCAGGTGCAGGAGGTGCGGGGCATGGGGGTCGTCGGCGAGCAGCCGTTCCTCCAGCCCGAGGAGTCGTTCGAGTACACCAGCGGCGCCGCCATCGCGACCCCGGTGGGGACGATGCGGGGCGCCTACCAGATGGTGGCCGAAGACGGCACCACCTTCGACGCGCCGGTACCCGAGTTCATGCTGTCGATGCCGCGGGTTCTCCACTGATCGCTTGCCGGTTCAGTCGTCGTCGGCGTCACCTGGCCGGCGTTTTTTCGGCCAGGTCCACCATACGATGGCCAGTCCGACGGCCAGCGCCATCGCGGCTTCCAGCAGTATCCAACCCATGAGTCCGGTTCTTTCCGATGGCGGTGGCGCGCCGGTGCCGCGCCTACCTTTGCGTCCGGACTGTAGCCGACGCGACTGGCAACGCCTAGCAGCCGTGGCCGCCATGCTCGCGGCGACGGGGCTGCTCCAGGCCGTCACCGGTTGTGGCATTGCGCCTGCCATTCGCGGCGACCGCGCCGCTGTTCCGATCCAGACGGCGCCGCCACCGTCGACCCCTGCGCCGGCCGTCGTCAACCCGACCCTGGTGCCGGTCGATTTCAGCGCGTTGCCAGGCTGGAACGACGATGACGTGGCGGCGGCCTTCGCGGTGTTCGTGCGCAGTTGCCCGGCATTGCGCGCCAAACCCGAATGGGCAGCGGTCTGCGCCCAGGCGCCGACCGGCGCCGACGCCACTGCCCAGCGCCGCTATTTCGAGTCGGCCTTCGAACCACGTCAGGTGGTGGCAGGCGACGGCCGTGCCGAAGGCCTGCTCACCGGCTACTACGAACCGCTGCTGCGCGGCAGCCGCACCCGCGACGAGCGCTATCGGCATCCCTTGTACGCGGTACCCGATGACCTGATCGTGGCCGACCTCGCCGAGTTGTATCCGGAGCTCAAGGGACTGCGGATTCGCGGGCGCCTGGTCGGCCGCAAGCTGGTGCCGTATTTCAGCCGGGCCGACATCGATGCCGGGCGCGGCGCGCCGACCGGGCGCGAGCTGGCCTGGGTCGATGACGCCGTCGAATTGTTCTTCCTCCAGGTTCAGGGCTCCGGTCGTATCCGGCTCGACTCTGGCGTGCTGCTGCGCGTCGGCTACGCCGACCAGAACGGCCATCCGTACCGCTCCATCGGCCGGCTGCTGGTCGAGCGCGGTGAACTGACCGTCGATCAGGCATCGATGCAGGGGATCAAGAGCTGGGGCGCGCGCAACCCGGACCAGCTCGCCAGCCTCCTCGGCGAGAACCCCTCCTACGTGTTCTTTCGCGAACTGCCCGACAACGATGCCGGCCCGCCTGGCTCGCTGGGCATCCCGCTCACGGGCGGCCGCAGTCTTGCGGTGGACCCGCGGGTGGTACCGCTCGGGGCACCGGTATTCATCGATTCGACAGCCCCCGGCGCCGGCGCACCGTTGCGCCGACTGATGGTGGCGCAGGACACCGGCGGTGCCATCAAGGGACCGATCCGCGCCGACTTCTTCTTCGGGTTCGGCGACGAGGCCGGCGAGCTGGCAGGCCGGATGCGGCAGCCGTTGCGGATGTGGGTCCTCCTGCCGCGAGGCATGTCGCCGAAGCCGTGAGGGTCTGGCCTCACTCCACAAGGGAACTGGCCCCGCATTGGGAGTAGCGACCGAAGGACGCTTGGGGGGGGCAACTCTCAGCGAGCCCCGCGGGCCGACTCGGCTCGGGCTTCGAACGACACCTCGACCACGAGCCGGCTCTTGACCGGACGGCCATCGCGCATCCCGGGCGCGAACAGCACGCCGCGGAAGGTATCCACGGCCGCCTGCTCGAAGTAGCCGGGTGGAACCGCCTCGACCACGCTCGCCTCGACCACCGATCCGAGTTCGTCGATCAGCAGCAGCAGGGTGACCCGGCCGCTCATGTCGATCGATGCCGCGGCATCCGGATAGACCATGGGCACCTCGGCCATGGGCTTCGGATAGACATCGAGCAGACGTGACGGCAGGTATTCGGGATCGGCGATCTGCGGGATCGGGATCGCGGCGGCCGGTTCGGCCGATGGTGCGTCGCCGGCCGGCGCAGCGGCGGAATCGGGCGGGGATTCAGGAACCGGCGCCGGTTCGGGGCGCCGGTCTGCCTCGGTCCGGACGGGTGCGGCATCCGGCACTGCGGCCGACATCACGGCCTTGTGCTCCGGACTCGGCGTCGTCCCGGCTTTCGGGACCGCCTTTGCCGGCGCGGTTGCCAGGCGCAACTGCAGCGTCGCCACCGCCGAACCAGACCCCGGAACACCCGGCGATCGCATCGCGGTCACCGGCACTGCGAGAATCAGCCCATGGATGCACGCCGACGCAGCGACAAACAAGGCGAGCCTCCTCACCGGGATCACGGGACCGGCAACCATCGCCGCGGGGCCCGGCCCGCCTCGCGTGCTGTCTGCGTCTACTTTCTGCCGGCCGCCGTGAGCTGCTGTTCGAGCTGGCTTGAGTTGAGCGCGCCTGGCACCTTGCTGCCATCCGCAAACACCAGTGTCGGCGTGGCATTGATGCCCTTGGATTGTCCGAGCTCGATCAGCGCATCGATCGGGTTGTCGCAATCTCCCGCAGCCGTGGGCAGGACGCCCCGCAACACGTAGTCGTCCCAGGCCTTGAGCCGGTTCGGCGAGCACCAGATGGCCTTTGCCCGCTGCGGCGCCTTGGGGTGCAACTGCTCGATGGGAAACAGGAACAGGTAGATGGTGACATCGGTCATCTTCTCGAATTCCTGCTCGATGCGCTTGCAGAACGGGCAGTCGGGGTCGGTGAACACCGCGACCTTGCGCGCTCCGGTGCCTTTCACCTTCTTGATTGCCTTGTCGAGAGGCAGGGAATCGAAATCGATCGCGGTGAGCTTGTTCTTCTTTTGCTCGGTGAGATCGACGCCGGTCTTGTTGTCGACCACGTTGCCTTGCATGATGAAACTGAAGGCTTCGTCGGTGTAGATGATCACCGGCTCGCCGCTGCGCGGAATGACGATCTCGTACAGGGGCAGATCCTTGAGCTTGGTGACCGTATCGACGGTCGCCTTCGGGAACTTGGCGAGAAATGCCTTCTTCACCGAGGCTTCATCGGCATGGGCGGCGACGGCCACGAAAAGGGAAGCGGAAAGGGCGCGCGCGAGGATTCGCTGCAACATGAACGGCTCCTGAGGGTGGATTGGAGAGCTGAAACTGCTCAGCGCAACGCGTGTTGCAGCAGCAGTCCCTTGAGATGGGGCAGGCGGGATACCAGATCAAGCCCGCGGTTGCGTGCCCACGCGATACCGGGAAGGCGGCTGGAAAACAGCCGCTGCAACCCGTCGGTGAGGGCGATCATGGTCGCTACGTCTTCACGGCGCGACCGCTGGTAACGTCGGAGTACCGAAACAGCGCCGGGTTCCCTGCGTACGTCGGCGCCGAGAATCCGGCACAAGGCGCCGACATCGCGCAGACCCAGATTGACGCCCTGTCCGGCAAGCGGATGAAGATTATGGGCGGCGTCTCCGACCAAGGCAAGGCGCGGACCGACCAACTGCCGGGCATGACCCAGTGTGATCGGCAGACATGACGGCGGTGTGACCAGCCGCAGAGTGCCGAGGCAATCGCCGGTGGCGCCCATGACCCGTTCGCACAAGGCGCCGTCGTCCAGCGCCATCAGGTCCGCAGCCACCGCATCGGGCGCAGACCACACCATGGACACCTGTTTCGATGGCATGGGAAGCAACGCGAGCACGCCATCGGTGCGAAACCATTGGCGTGCGATCCCGCCGTGCGCCCTCTCGGCGGTGAAGTTCGCCACCACGCCCTGGTGGGCATAGTTGCGACCCCGCACCCGGATACCGACTTCGGTGCGTACCCACGAATCCCGCCCGTCGGCACCCACCAGCAAGGCGGCCCGATACGAACTGCCATCCGCGAGCGCCACATGCGCCGCGCCGGCATCGATACGCAGCGACACCGGGTGCGCCCGGCACCGACACGTGATCCCGTCATCGGTGGCAACCTGCTCCGCCAAAGCCCAGGCGACGGCATCGCTCTCGACGATCCAGGCGAGGGCCTCGACGCCACCGTCGAGGGCATCGAGGTCGATCCCGGCGCCGGGGCGGTCGCCTGACACCCGCATGCCGACCACGGCCTGGATGCGAGCCGGATCGAGCCGCTGCCAGACGCCGATCGATTGCAACAGCGCCCGGCTGCCCTGGCTCAGGGCGTAAACCCTGCCGGGGTTGGGACCCGGCGGCATCGGCGGCCCCGCGTTGGAGAGCAGGTCGACCCGAAACCCGATGCGGCTTGCCGCCAGCGCGAAGGCGGCGCCGACCAATCCGGCACCGATGACCACCACATCGGTATCAGTCATGGTGGCCGCTCCCAAGCTCGCGGCGCCCCATTGGGAGAAGGCGCAGCGCAGCGCAACCTGGGGTGGGTCTCACTTGGTTGACAAGGGGGGGTCGGAAAAGTACATTCTGCGGCCCTGCGAAGGGGTCATGGCGAATTAGCTCAGCGGTTAGAGCAGCGGAATCATAATCCGTTGGTCCGGGGTTCAAATCCCTGATTCGCCACCAGTTCAACGATCGGCCTGCCCTGCTGCGAGGGTCGCAGCGAGCAGATCTCACGAAAGTCCACCGAATCACGTGCGCGGTATCGCAAGGGTGTTTTTGGTCGTTCTGGCGCTGACGCTGTCGGCCGGATACGCGTGGGGTTTCGTGCGCAACTTCCCGCAGGACATCCTGGTGGGCGAGTTCAAGGGTGTCGACCAGGGCGAGGTCATCATCGGCAAACGCCTCCTGCAGCTGTCGCCGGCGGCCAAGATTCGCGACCAGAGCAACCGCATCGTGATGCCGGGGTCGGTGCAGGGGTCGGGGTGGGTCGCCTACACCCTCGATCCACGCGGACAGGTCTGGAGCCTGTGGATCCTCAGCAACGAAGAAATCGACGCGCTCTACGCGCGCGGCTACAGCTTCAAGTAGGCGCCATGGCGGGCAAGGTCTACATCCGCACCTTCGGCTGCCAGATGAACGTCTACGACTCGGCGCGCATCGCCGACGTACTGCGCGCCACCGAGGGCCTGGAGCCTACCGACGACGTCGAGGCCGCCGATGTGATCCTGTTCAACACCTGTTCGGTGCGCGAGAACGCGCAGGAGCGCGTGTTCCACGATCTCGGCCGCCTGCGCCGGCTCAAGCAGGCCAAACCCGAGCTCGTGATCGGCGTCGGCGGTTGTGTCGCCAGTCAGGAAGGCGCAAACATCGTGGCGCGTGCGCCGTACGTCGACGTGGTGTTCGGGCCGCAAACCCTGCATCGGTTGCCGCAGCTCATCCGCGCCCGGCGCGCATCGGGACGCCCGCAGGTCGACATCGCCTTTCCGGAGATCGAGAAGTTCGATCACCTGCCGCCACCGAGCGTCAAGGGCGCACAGGCGTTGGTGTCGATCATGGAAGGCTGCTCCAAGTATTGCAGCTTCTGCGTCGTCCCTTACACCCGTGGCGAGGAGGTCTCGCGGCCGTTCGACGACGTGCTCACCGAGATCGCCGACCTCGCCGACCAGGGCGTGCGCGAGATCACGCTGCTCGGCCAGAACGTCAATGCCTACCGCGATGCGTCCGGCGATGGCGCGGTCGCCGACCTCGCGCTCCTGCTCGAATACGCGGCCGAGGTTCCCGGTGTGGAACGCCTGCGCTACACCACGTCCCATCCGCGCGAATTCACCCAGCGCCTGATCGACTGCTACGCGCGTCTGCCGAAGCTGGTTTCGCATGTGCACCTGCCGGTGCAGTCCGGGTCCGACCGCATCCTGACGGCCATGAAGCGCGGTTATACCGCGCTCGAATACAAGTCGATCGTGCGCCGGCTGCGCGGCACCCGCCCAGGCATCTCGATCTCGTCCGATTTCATCGTCGGGTTCCCCGGCGAAACCGACTCGGACTTCGAGGCCACCATGAGCCTGATCGACGCCGTCGGTTTCGACGCCAGCTTCAGCTTCGTCTACAGCCCGCGACCCGGCACGCCCGCCGCCAACCTGGACGACCCGACACCGCAGACCGTGAAGCTGGAGCGCCTGAAGCGGTTGCAGATCCGCATCGATGCGCTTGCCGACGCCGTCAGCGCCGGCATGATCGGCACCGTTCAGCGCGTCATGGTCGAGGGCGTTTCGCGGCGCGACGTGCACGAACTCGCCGGGCGCACCGACAACAACCGGGTGGTCAATTTTGCCGCCCCCCCGCGCCTGATCGGCCACTTCACCGACGTGACGATCACGGCAGCCAGCCCGCATACCTTGCGTGGCGAGGTCCAGCAGGCCGATACGGTAACCTGAACGCTTGAGCACCACCGAATTCACGCTCGATCCGGTCGACAACCAGCGGCTGGCCAAGCTCTGCGGGGCGCTCGACCGCAACCTGCGACAGATCGAGAATGCCCTCGACGTGACCATCGCCCGGCGCGGCGAACGTTTCCGCGTCGATGGCGAACCGCGACAACAGAAGATCGCGGTCGACGCGTTGCAGATGTTCTACCGCCGCGCCACCGCCGATCTGGGGATCGAGGACATCCAGCTTGCCCTGATCGAGATGCGACGCGGCGACGACGCCGATAGCGACGGCGCGGGCGACGAACCGGTGCTGCAGACGAAACGGCGCGACCTGCGCGGCCGCACCCGCAACCAGAGCGACTATCTGCGGGCGATCGCGGAACACGACATCACCTTCGGTATCGGCCCGGCCGGCACCGGCAAGACCTACTTGGCCGTGGCTTGCGCGGTCGATGCGCTGGAGCGAGACGCCGTCAAACGCCTGGTGCTGGTGCGCCCGGCGGTGGAGGCGGGCGAACGCCTCGGGTTCCTGCCCGGTGACCTGACCCAGAAGGTCGACCCGTATCTGCGGCCGCTGTACGACGCGCTCTACGACCTGATGGGATACGAAAAGGTGGGCAAGCTGTTCGAACGCGCCACCATCGAGATCGCGCCCCTCGCTTTCATGCGTGGCCGCACGCTCAACCATTCGTTCGTGATTCTCGACGAGGCGCAGAACACCACGCCGGAACAGATGAAGATGTTCCTCACCCGCATCGGCTTCGGCTCCAAGGCCGTGCTCACCGGCGACGTGACCCAGGTCGACCTTGCCCGAGGGCAGCGCAGCGGTCTGGTGGATGCACGCGAAGTGCTCGTCGACGTGCGCGGCATCGCCTTCGTCCACTTCACCGTGGAGGACGTGGTACGCCACCCGCTGGTCCAGCGCATCGTCAGCGCCTACGAGGCGCGCACGGCGCGCGAAGACGCCGGGTCGTGAGCGTGGCGCCGCGGCTGTCGCTGAGCGTCCAGTACGCCGACGAGTCCGCCGAACCGCCTGACCGCGCCACCCTGCGCCGCTGGGTGCGCAGGGCGCTGGAGCGTGACGCGCGGATGACCATTCGCATCATCGGCACCGACGAAGCGCGAACCTTGAACCGCGAATACCGGGGCCGCGACTACGCCACCAACGTGCTCACCTTCGACTATGGCGGCGATCCGGTGCTCGAAGGCGACATCGCCCTGTGCGCACCGGTCGTGGCCGAAGAGGCGCGGCAGCAGCGCAAGGCGGTCGGGGCGCACTGGGCGCATCTGGTGGTGCACGGCGTACTGCACTTGCAGGGCTACGACCACGACAACGACGCCGACGCCGCGCGCATGGAGGCGCGTGAAACACAGATCGTGACCGAACTCGGGTATCCTGACCCGTATCGTATGGCGGCCTGATGGTCGCGTCGGCGGGCTACCGGCCGCCGACACTGGTTTACATGGACAGTTCGCACTCCGCCAAACCCACTCTGCTGGAACGGCTCGGCGCCATCCTCATGCGCGAGCCCGAAGACCGCGAGCAATTGCTCGAATTGTTGCACTCGTCATACGAGCGGCAACTGATGGATGCCGACGCCCTGGCGATGATAGAAGGCGTGCTCCAGGTGTCCGAGATGCAGGCGCGCGACATCATGGTGCCGCGGGCGCAGATGGACGTGATCGAGATCGGCGATCCGCCCGAGAAATTCATCCCCACGGTCATCGAGACCGCGCATTCGCGCTTTCCGGTCATCGAGAAAACCAAGGACAAGGTCATCGGGATCCTCCTCGCGAAAGACCTGCTGCGGTATTACGCGGGCGAGGAGTTCGACATGCGCGACATGCTGCGCCCGGCGGTGTTCATTCCCGAATCGAAGCGTCTGAACGTCCTGCTCAAGGAGTTTCGTGCCAACCGCAATCACATCGCGATCGTCGCCGACGAATACGGCGGCGTGTCGGGTCTGGTGACGATCGAGGACGTGCTCGAACAGATCGTCGGTGACATCGAAGACGAGTTCGACTTCGACGAAACCGAGGACAACATCGTTTCGCAGCCCGGCGGCAGGTTCCGCGTCAAGGCCACGACCGAGATCGCTGACTTCAACGCCGCCTTCCACACCCTGTTCAGCGACGAGGATCAGGACACCATCGGCGGCATCGTGATGGCCCGGGTCGGCCGCGTCCCCAAGCGGGGCGAGGAGATCGCCATCGGCGACCTGCGTTTCAAGGTGCTGCGCGCCGACAGCCGCCGGGTCCACTTGCTGCTCGTGGAAAAGGCCGCGGTGCCCAAGTAATCGATGATTGCGGCGCCGCAGCGCGCGTGGTCGCTCGCCAGCACCGGTTTCGTGGCTGGCGGCGTCGCGGTGGCGGGCTTCGCGCCACTCGGTTTCGCGCCGCTGACGCTCGCCGCATTGGCGGTGCTGGCGTGGCTCGGGCACGAGTCGCCGTCGGCACGCGCCGCCGGCTACGCGGGATACGGCTTCGGCGCGGGCCTGTTCACCTTCGGCATCCCGTGGATCTACATCGCGCTGCATGTGTTCGGCGGCATGCCGCCGGCCCTGGCCGTGCTCGCCACCGCGATCTTCGCGGGGTTCCTGGCGCTCTACCCGGCACTCGCGCTCTACAGCGCCAAGCGCCTGGCGCCGGCTTCCTGGAGCATCGCCTTCGCCGCTACCTGGACACTCACCGAATGGCTGCGCGGCTGGGTGTTCACCGGCTTTCCCTGGCTCGCGATGGGCTACTCGCAGACCCCATGGAGCCCGCTCGCCGGCTATGCACCGGTGCTCGGGGTTTACGGCGTCACCCTGGCCACTGCCGCGACCGGCGCGGCGCTGGCCGGATTGGTCACCGGAAGGTCACGCAGGAACAGCCTGGTCGCGCTCGTGGCGCTGATCGGCGGTGGCGGTGCGCTCGGGTGGGTGCCGTGGACGCAGACGACCGGGCAGCCGATCGAGGTCAGCCTGATCCAGGGAAACATCGCGCAGGAAGCGAAGTTCCGTGCCGAAAGCCTCACCGAAACCCTGCGCCTGTTCGATCGGCTGGTGAGCGAGACCCGCAGTCCGCTGGTGATCCTGCCGGAAACGGCGTTTCCGATGCTGCTCGATGACATGCCGCGCGACTACCTCGACAACCTGGCCGCGCGGATGCAGCGCCGCAACGGCGATCTCATCGCCGGGGTGTTCGAGAACGACCCGGTCGGCAGCGATCGCTACTTCAACGCCGCGATCTCGCTCGGCGTCTCGCCCCGGCAGCACTACCGCAAGGTCCACCTGGTGCCGTTCGGCGAGTTCATCCCGCTGAAGCCGCTGCTGGCGCCGTTCATCAACGAGGTGCTCCGGATTCCGCTCTCGGACCAGACGCGGGGCACGGAGAACCAGCAACCAATCGATGTCGCCGGCCAGAAGGTCGCCATCGACATCTGCTACGAAGACGCGTTCGGCGAGGAGATCATCCGCCAGTTGCCGGCCGCCACGATGCTGGTCAACCTGACCAACGACGCGTGGTACGGCGAGTCGTGGGCATCGGAGCAGCATTTGCAGATGTCGCAGACCCGGGCGCTCGAAACCGGCCGGACCATGCTGCGCGCGACCAACACCGGCCGCACCGCCGCCATCGACCACCGCGGCCGCGTGCTGAACGTCATGCCCGAATTCGAGCAGACTGTGCTGACCCAGGTGGTGACCGGTCGAAGCGGCGCAACGCCGTTCGTGCGCTTCGGCAACACGCCGGTGATCGTGCTGGCGCTCACCGCGCTGCTGATCGCGATGCGCCGCGGCTGAGGCGCCGATTCTCCCCGACTGCCGTCGGGGGCGGCGCGCAGGCGGCGTTGCGACCCCGGATGCGCCGCGTTATAACCGAAGTCGCCCTCACGGCGCGCCCCAGGAGATCCCCGATGACCAACCCCGCCAAGCCCTTGTCCTTGTGTCTGTTGCTCGTCGCCGCGCTCGCGACTGCGGCGAGTGCCATTGCAGCCCCGATCGTGGGCACCGATGAGGTCGAGGCCGCCCGCGCTCGCGGCGCGTTGATCTGGGACGTCCGCGCCGAGGAAGACTATCGCCAGGGTCACATTCCGGGCGCGGTCAACATCGACGATGTGCTGGTCCAGCTACGCGACGCCAGGACCGAAGACTATCTGCCAGTCGCGCAACTACAACAGTTGCTCGGTGATGCCGGCATCGATCCGGCGCGGGAGATCGTGCTCTATGGCGCCAAGGCGGCCACCAGTCCTTACTTCGGCCTCATCACCATGCAGTGGTTGGGCGGCAATCGCGCCAGCGTCTATCACGGCGGCATCGACGACTGGAAGGCCGCCGGTAAACCGACCGCGACCGACCCCACGCGCCTGCCGACGATCGCCCTCGCTCTGCGACCGAACGCCGGCACGCTGGTGTCCACCCGGGAGATGATCGCCAGCCTCGACCAGCCCGACGTGCAGATCGTCGATGCCCGCACGGCGAAGGAATTCGCCGGCGACGACGTGCGGGCATTGCGCGGCGGCCACATCCCCGGCGCGATCAACATCCCGTACGAGGCCAACTGGGCCGACCCCGATACCCCACGCAAGTTGCAACGCAAGCTGGTCGCGAACAAGGACGGCTTCGATCTCAAGTCCGAGGAACAACTCCTGAGACTGTACGCGAAGCTCGATCGCACCAAGGAGACCATCGTCTATTGCCAGAGCGGCGTCAGGGCATCGAACACCGCGGCGGTGTTGCAGACGCTCGGTTTCGACAAGGTCAAGGTATACGACTCGTCCTGGCTCGGCTATGGCAATCAGATCGACGCGCCGGCCGAGAGCGTCTCGTACTTCAACGTCGGCCGCGTCAACAATCTGCTCAACCAGTTGCAGGGGCGGATCGAAATTCTCGAAGGGCAGATCGAGCAACTGCGCGCTCGCAAGTAGCGGCCCCGACCAACGGCACAACCCGGCGGCACCGTGCGGTCGGGGCATCGAATCGCGCCGGGGTTGCCGGCGTTGATCCCGCCGCGTCCTGACAGCAGTTACACTCGCCGCTCGAGCGACACGGGCACGGGCACTGCGTCGCGGCAAAAACTCCAATCACGGCGAATGCATTTCCAGGACCTCATTCTCACGCTCCAGAACTATTGGGGCATGCGCGGCTGTGCGCTGGTGCAACCCTACGACATGGAGGTCGGCGCAGGAACCTCGCACACCGCGACGTTCCTGCGCGCCCTGGGGCCGGAGCCCTGGCGTGCGGCCTACGTGCAACCCTCGCGCCGCCCGAAAGACGGTCGCTACGGCGACAACCCGAACCGGCTGCAGCACTACTACCAGTTCCAGGTGGTTCTGAAACCCGCGCCGCAGGACATCCTCGACCTGTATCTCGGTTCGCTCGAAGCCATCGGCATCGACCCGACGATCAACGACATCCGCCTGGTCGAGGACGACTGGGAGAATCCCACGCTCGGCGCCTGGGGGCTGGGCTGGGAGGTCTGGCTCAACGGCATGGAAGTGACACAGTTCACCTATTTCCAGCAGGTCGGCGGCATCGACTGCAAGCCGGTGCTGGGCGAGATCACCTACGGCCTCGAACGCCTGTGCATGTATCTGCAGGGCGTCGAGAACGTGTTCGACCTGGTGTGGACGCCGGGCATCACCTACCGCGACGTATTCCACCAGAACGAAGTCGAGCAGTCGGCCTACAACTTCGAGCACTCGAATGCCGACTGGCTGTTGCGGCAGTTCAACGACTTCGAGGGCGAGGCGAAGCGCCTGATCGGCGTCGGACTGGCACTTCCCGCCTACGAGATGGTGCTCAAGAGCGCGCACACCTTCAACATGCTCGACGCACGGGGAGCCATCTCCGTGACCGAGCGGGCCGGGTACATCGGGCGCATCCGCACGCTCGCCCGGGCGGTGGCGCAGGCCTACTACCAGTCGCGCGAGCGACTGGGCTTTCCGATGCTCGCCGCGAACCAGAGGGCAGCATGAGAACGCCCCCCCCAGGCTGCGCTGCGCTTCGCCTTCCCCCCGAGGGGGCGCAGCGTCCTCGGGGAGCCCTGTGGGCGCTGCCCCTTCGCTCCGGACTGTCATGAACGCCACCTTGTTGGTTGAGCTGTTCACCGAAGAGCTGCCGCCGAAAGCGCTCGATGCCATCGGCAACGCATTCGCCGCCGGCATCCTCAACGGCTTGGCAAAGCGCGGCCTGGTCGCACCCGACGCGGCGCATCGGATCGTGGCGACGCCGCGGCACCTGGGCGTCACCATCGAGTCGGTGCTCGCACGGGCACCCGACCAGCCGCGACGCGACAAGGTTCTGCCGGTCTCGGTCGCCATCGGTACCGACGGCCTGCCGACCCAGGCCCTGACCAGGAAGTTGGCCGCGATGAACGCCGCGCACGTCACGCTCGATCAACTCGAACGCGCTTCCGACGGCAAGCAGGACACGTTGTACCGCAGCTTCGTCGCCGCCGGCATCGCCCTCGCGGACGGCCTGCAGCAGGCGCTCACCGAAGCGCTGGCGCAGTTGCCGATTCCGAAGGTGATGCGCTATCAGACACCGGCCGGCGAAGACGTGCAGTTCGTCCGGCCGGTGCATGCGCTGGTAGCCCTGCACGGCAGCCATGTCGTGCCGGTGACTGCGCTCGGGCTCGCCGCCGGACGCGAAACGCAAGGCCACCGGTTCATGAGCAAGGGCCCGATTCGCATCGACTCGGCCGATTCCTACCAGCGCCAGTTGCACGATGAAGGACGGGTGCTGGGCGAGTTCGCCCTGCGGCATGCCGCTATCGCGACGGCGTTGCACGCTGCTGCAGAAACCCGGCAGGCTCGGCTCGCCGACGCCGGGGCGCTGCTCGACGAGGTGACCGCCCTGGTGGAGTTTCCGGTGGTGTACGGTGGCCGTTTCGACGCGGCATTTCTCGCGGTGCCGCAGGAATGCCTGATCCTGTCGATGAAGCAGCATCAGAAATACTTCCCGCTGGTCGATGCCGCCGGCCAGCTGCTGCCGCAGTTCCTGATCGTCTCGAACATCCAGACCGACGACCCGGTGAACATCGTGCGCGGCAATGAACGGGTGCTGCGGGCACGCCTCGCGGACGCACGATTCTTCTTCGATCAGGATCGCCGGCACACGCTGGCTTCGCGCGTCGACAAGCTCGGCTCGGTGGTTTATCACAACAAGCTCGGCACGCAACTGCGGCGAGTGGAGCGGCTCACGAAACTCGCCGGCGCCATCGCCGGGCTCCTGGGCGCGGATGTCGGCAAGGCCGAGCGCGCGGGTCGGCTTGCAAAGGCCGATCTGGTCACCGATATGGTCGGCGAGTTTCCCGAACTCCAGGGCACGATGGGCATGCATTACGCACGCCACGACGGCGAGGACGAATCCGTCGCACGAGCCATCGAAGATCACTATCGCCCGCGCTTCGCCAACGACACCCTCCCCGCAGGCAATATCGCCGCGGCCGTGGCGCTCGCCGACAAGCTCGACATCTTGACAGGCATCTATGGCGTCGGTCTGGTTCCCACCGGCGACAAGGATCCCTTCGGGCTACGGCGCGCCGCGCTCGGCGTGCTGCGCATCCTCGCCGAGAGCCGGCTGCCCCTCGATCTGCCGCACCTGCTCGATCTGGCGCGCGGCCAGTTCTCGGATGAGACCGTGGCGCCGGGCGTCGCACTCGAGCTGTACGGCTTCATGCTCGAGCGGCTTCGCGGCTATCTGCGCGAGCGCGGTTTCGAAGTCGACGCCGTCGACGCCGTCGTCACCCAGCGGCCGGGGCGCATCGATCTGGTTCTGCCGCGTCTGGAGGCGGTCCGCGCATTCGCGCGACTGCCCGAAGCCGAGAGCCTGGCCGCAGCCAACAAGCGCATCCGCAACATCCTCAAGAAGGCCGACATCCAGGCGCCCGACCCCGACCTCGCGCTCATGCGGGAGCCCGCCGAAAAGGCGCTGCTCGCCACCGTCGACCAACTCGCACCCAGGGTCGCGTCTCTGGTGCGGGGCGAGGACTACACCGAAGCGCTCAAGCTGCTGGCCGGTGCGCGCGCGCCGGTCGACGCCTTCTTCGATCAGGTCATGGTCATGGCCGACGAGCACAGCATCCGCATGAATCGCCTGGGTCTGCTCAGCCGGCTCGACCGGCTGATGAATGCCGTGGCGGACATCTCGAAGTTGGCATCCGGAGGCGCCTCGTGAAGCTCGTCATACTCGACCGCGACGGCGTGATCAACGTCGACAGCGACCACTTCATCAAGTCTCCCGAGGAGTGGAAGCCGATCCCGGGCAGTCTCGAAGCGATCGCCCGTCTCAACCACACCGGTCTCCATGTGGTGGTCGCCACCAACCAGTCCGGCATCGGGCGCGGACTGTTCGACATGGCCATGCTCAACGCCATCCACGACAAGATGTTCCGCATGCTCGGTCAGGTGGGCGGTCGCATCGATGCGGTGTTCTATTGCCCTTGCGCGGCGGATCACAACTGCGAGTGCCGCAAGCCCCAACCCGGCATGTTCCTCGAGATCGCGCAACGCTTCGGCATCAGCCTTGCCGGGGTGCCCGGCGTCGGCGATTCGTTGCGCGACCTGCAGGCGGCGCACACCGGTGGCGCGCAACCCATGCTGGTGCTCACCGGCAAGGGCGTGAAGACCATGGCCGCCGGCGGATTCCCGGAGGGCACGCGCGTGTTCGCCGACCTCGCGGAAGCTGTCCGCCACATCGTCCAGTAATCAGCCAGACCAGCCGATCGACGATGTTCATCCGTTCGCTGGTATTCATGGTGGCGCAGAGCGCGCTCACGGTAGTGTTCTCGATCGCGGCGCTGCTGACGTTTCCGTTCCACCCCTTCACCCGCTACCGGGTCATCACCCAGTGGTCGCGCGCGGTGCTGTGGCTGGCACAGCACGTGTGCGGCGTGCATTGGCGAGTCATCGGTGCGGAGCGCATTCCCGATCGCGCCGGCATCGTGCTGTCGAAGCATCAGTCGGCCTGGGAGACACTGGCGCTACAGAGCGTGTTTCCGCCGCAGGTCTGGGTACTCAAGCGTGAACTCCTGCGGGTGCCTTTCTTCGGCTGGGGGCTGGCGATGATGAGTCCGATCGCGATCGACCGCAGCGCGGGGCGCCGCGCGTTGCAGCAGTTGCAGCAGCAGGGCGCGGCCCGGTTGCGGGCCGGCTTCTGGATCGTGGTGTTCCCGGAAGGCACGCGGGTCGCACCGGGCGAGCGGCGCCCCTACCAGATCGGCGGCGCATGGCTCGCCACGCACACCGGTGCGCCGGTCGTGCCGGTGGCCCATAATGCCGGCACGGTGTGGCCCAAGCACGCATTCCTGAAATACCCCGGCATGGTGACCCTGAGCATCGGCCCCGTCATCGACCCCGCCGGCCTCAAACCCGATGCGCTCAATCGCCAGGTCGAAGCATGGATCGAGGCAGAAGTCGAACGGCTCGGATCGGCCCGGATCTGATGGACGACCTGTTTCCGGTGGTGTCAGTCGAGCAGCCGCGCAGTGTCGCCCTGCGCGGACGCCAGGTGCCGTTCCTGCTCAAGCGTAGCCAGCGCCGTCGGCGCATCGCGTTTCTGGTCGACGACCATGGGCTTTCGGTGCATGCCCCGTGGCGCGCGCCGGACCAGGCCGTCGAACAGGCCATCCATGACGCCGCCCACTGGATACTCCACCAGCTCGACGACTGGTCGAGCCGTTCGCCGAGCCGGCCCCGCTCATGGTCGGCGGGCGACGCCCTCGACTACCTGGGGCGCCCCCTGTCGCTGGCGGTGGAGCACGATGCCCACATCACGCTCACGCAGCTCGATGCCGATACCGGCGTGCTGTCAGTGCGGCTGCCGCAACCCGATGACCAGGCGGCGGTGCGCATCGCGGTGGTCAAGTGGTATCGCCGCCACGCCGAGCATCATTTCCCGGAGCGCATCGACCACTTTGCCAACTTGCTCGGCGTCGACAAGCCCAAGGTGTTCCTGACCGACGCCTCGACCCGCTGGGGTAGCTGCAACATCAAGCGCGAGGTGCGCCTGAACTGGCGACTGATGCAGGCGCCGGCACCCCTAGTGGATTACGTCGTCGCGCACGAGTTGGCGCACCTGGTGCACCTCGATCACTCGCGCTGCTTCTGGCGCGCCGTCGGGCGCATCTACCCCGACTACGAAGCGGCGCGCGCGGAATTGTCGGCGATGAGCCGGCATTTCATGTCGCTATGAAAATCGCCCGGTTCTTCGCGGTCGCCGTGATCGCAGCGCTGCTGCTCTGTGCCTGCGGCAACAAGGGCCCGTTGGTGCTGCCCAAGGACGACCCGGCGGCATCGAAACCGCCGGACCGGAAGCAGTGAACAACCTCGTCGAGCCCGGCGGCGTGATGCGGGTCGAACAGGTACCGCTGACCGAGATCGCCGCGCGCTTCGGCACGCCGTGCTATGTGTATTCGCGCGCGGCACTGACCGCGGCCTTTCTGGCCTTCGAACACGCATTGGGCAATCGCTCGCACCTCGTGTGCTATGCCATGAAGGCGAACCCGAATCTCGCGATCCTCGATCTGTTCGCGCGTCTCGGCAGCGGCTTCGACATCGTGTCGGGCGGCGAGCTGGAGCGGGTGATCGCGGCCGGGGGCGATCCCCGCAAAGTGGTCTTCTCCGGGGTGGGCAAGACCGAGGCCGAGATGCGCCAGGCGCTGGCCGCCGGCATCCTGTGCTTCAACGTCGAATCGGCGGGCGAACTGCGGCGGCTGTCGGCGGTGGCGAGAGCGCTCGGCCGCACCGCGCCGGTGAGCCTGCGCGTCAATCCGGATGTCGACGCCGGCACGCACCCCTACATTTCCACCGGCCTGCGCGAGAACAAGTTCGGCGTTGCCTTCGAGGATGCGCCGGCTCTGTATCGCGAGGCCGCAGCCCTCCCCGGCATCCGCGTCACCGGCATCGACTGCCACATCGGGTCGCAGATCACCGACGTCGCCCCGTTCGTGGACGCGCTCGACCGGGTCCTCGGCCTGGTGGATGTTTTGGCGCGGGACGGCATCGCGCTCGAGCACATCGACGTCGGTGGCGGTCTGGGCATCCGCTACCGCGACGAAACACCGCCGCCGCCTCGCGCCTACATCGACGCCTTGCTGGCGCGCCTGCACGAGCGCCCGCAGAAGCTGATTTTCGAGCCGGGCCGCAACCTGGTGGGCAACGCCGGCCTGCTGCTCACGCGGGTGGAGTATCTCAAGCGCGGCGACGCGAAGAACTTCGCCATCGTCGATGCCGCGATGAACGATCTCATCCGGCCCGCTCTCTACGACGCCCATCACGAGATCGTGCCGGTGACGCCGGGTCGGGCCGAGGCGGTCACCTACGATGTCGTCGGACCGGTCTGCGAGAGTGGCGATTTTCTCGGCCGCGACCGGACGCTCGCAGTGGCCGAAGGTGACCTGCTGGCGGTGCTCTCGGCCGGCGCCTATGGCATGGCGCAGGCATCCAACTACAACAGCCGCGGGCGGGCGGCGGAGGTGATGGTGGACGGTGCCGACCTGCACCTCGTTCGTGAACGCGAATCGACGCGCGGGCTGTTCGCGCTGGAACACCGACTCCCCGCCTGACGCTGAGTTGACCTCCCCCCCAAGCTTCCTTCGGTCGCTACCCCCCGATGGGGGGCCGGCGCCCTTCGGGGCGGCCGGGCGGGCGCCGTGGTGATGCCACCACCCGTCATCCGCTTGGCAAGCATCGACGACGCGCCCCGCATTGCCAGCTGGTCGCGAGACCTGATCGAGTCGGGCCTGGGCTGGCGCTGGACGGGACACCGGGTTGCCCGCGCCATTGCCGACCTCGCCACCTGCACCATCGTCGCCGAGGCGGGCGATGCCCGTGCCGGCTTCGCCATCATGGAGTTCCACGATGAGCACGCGCATCTTTCACTGCTGGCGATCGACCCCGCCTGGCATGGCCGGGGCCTTGGGCGCGCGCTGGTTACCTGGCTCGAAGACAGCGCCCGCACCGCCGGTATCGGCACGGTCTATCTGGAGGCGCGCGCCTCGAACACCGCCGCGCGGCGCTTCTATGCGGCCCTGGGCTACCACGAGCTGTTCCTGATGCCAGGCTACTACCGCGGCCGGGAAGCCGCGATCCGGCTCGGGCATGATGTCAGACGCCTAGCGCCCGAGGCGACAGGGTAGTCTTCGATACTGCGCCGCCATCGACGGCAACGCTTGCCCGCGAACCCACACAGGAGACGATCCATGACCCGCCCTCTCGTCAACCCCGGCACCGTGGAATGGGCCGGCGAAAACCCCGGCATGTATCTGCGCCACCAGGCCGACGGCCCCTTCATCACCCTGATCAGTTTCTTCCGCGTGGTGGTTTCGGCACACGGTGCCGGGCACGCGGCGTTCATGCTGCTCGATCCGCATGGTGATGGCCACGATCCGGAACGGCCCAATGTCTGCATCACCGACAACGAACCGCTGGCAGCCTACCTGCGCGACAACTTCGTCGCCAACTTCCTGGCGTTCCGGGGCAACCAGGCGCTGGCGGGGGCGAGGATGGTTCCGGGTTGGGATTTCGCGCCTGCCGGCGATGGCGGCACCCAGCATACCGAAGGCTTCCGTTCCGCCATCGGCGAGGTGCAACTGGTGTGGAAGGGCTGGGGCGACCGCTTCATGGTCGAGATGTCGAAGGAGCGCTCGGTCACCGGCAAGCACGAGATGTTCTCGATGTTCGTGGACGTGCACGAGATCGCCGGGCACATCAACGGCAAGGCACTGCCGGGTCGCCCTTTTCCCCGCGAGTTCGCCGGAAAAAAAGACAGCTCGACCGCCCATCTCGCCTTCGCGGAAACGTGGGTAAAGGTGTAGCCCTCCAGGCTGCGCGCTACGCCTTCCCCCTCGAGGGGGCGCCCCGTCCTCGGGGGTAAGGCCGGACAACGCTCCGGTTTCGGGCTTCGGGCCGGGTATCGCGCAGGCGATAGACCACGCGCGTACCCAGCAACACCGACAGAATCGCCGCGAAGATCAGCGGCTCGGTGATGTCCTTCTTCACCAGCCACCAGAAGTGGATGACGCCGAGCGTGCCGATCACGAAGACCGCCTGGTGCAGCCATTGCCAACGTCTTGCGCCGAGACGCCTGACCATGGCATTGGTGGAGGTCGCCGCCAGCGGAATCAGCAGCACGAAGGCGCTGAAGCCAAGCGTGATGAAGGGCCGCTTGATCACATCCTTGATGATCGCGCCGACATCGAAGAACTGGTCGAGCCAGAGGTAGGTGGTGAAGTGCAGGCTCCCGTAGAAAAACGCAAACAGGCCGAGCATGCGCCGCAGGCGCAGCAGCCATGGTTGCGACAGCAGCTTGCGCGCCGGCGTGACTGTGAGCGTGATCATCAGGAAGGTCAGTGTCCACCAGCCGGTGGCGCGGGTGATGTGCTCGATCGGGTTGGCGCCCAGACCGTGGTGCCAGGCCAGCCACCCCAGGCGCACGAAAGGCGCAAGGCACAGCAGAAACAAGGCGACCTTGAGCCACCGCGCCTGCCCGGCGTCGGGACGCCAGCTCGGGATCAAAAGAACTTCTTCGGATCCATGCCGGTATACAGGCTTGCGACCTGCTCGCCGTAGCCGTTGAACATCAGGGTCGGACGCTTGGTGAATTCACCGATGCGCCGCTCGCGCGCCTGGCTCCAGCGCGGATGATCGACCTGCGGATTGACGTTGGAGTAGAACCCGTACTCGCTGGCGATCGCCTTGTTCCAGGCGGTGCGCGGTTCCTGCTCGGTGAAGCGGATGCGCACGATCGACTTGGCGCTCTTGAAGCCGTATTTCCACGGCACGACCACGCGCACCGGGGCACCGTTCTGGTTCGGGAGCACGTCGCCATAGAGACCGAGCGTCAGCAAGGTGAGCGGATTCATGGCCTCGTCGATGCGCAGGCCTTCGACGTAGGGCCAGTCGAGTACGGCCATGCGCTGACCGGGCATCTGCTTCGGGTCCATGAGCGTGGTGAACTCGACATACTTCGCCTTGGACGCCGGCTCGGCCCGCTTGATCAGCTCTGCCAGCGGGTAACCCACCCAGGGAATCACCATCGACCAGCCTTCGACGCAGCGCAGGCGGTAGATGCGCTCCTCGAGCGCGGCGAGTTTCAGCAGTTCATCGAGATCCCAGCGCCTTGGCTTGGCACATTCGCCCTCGACCGACACCGACCACGGCCGTGGCTTGAGCGTGCCCGCATTCTCGGCGGGATCTTCCTTGCCGGTGCCGAACTCGTAGAAGTTGTTGTACGAGGTGACGTCCTTGAACGGCGTCGATGCTTCGCCGATCGGATAGGCCCCCTTCTTCAGGTTTGGAAACCCCTTGCCGGTCTGGGCGCGCGCGGATCGTGGATGCACCCCCGTGACAGCCAGCCCGGCGGCCGCGGCGAACAGCCCGGCATCACGGATGAATTGCCGCCGGTCTTCAAACAGCGCGCGTGGGGTGATCTCGGAGGGGGCGATATCGGACGGACGCCGGATGAGCATGGACGACTCCTGGTTGGACTGCAGCGACGACGCTGTGAACATCGGGGCGCCGGAGGGTTCGGGCCGCGATGCCGATTCTACGCAGGCGCCACCACCGCAGATTCAATGCGCATCGATGAAGCGAGCGGCTTCCTCGAGCACCGGGACACCATCCCGGAAGGGCCCGGCGAACGACACCACGGTGCGCACGTGCCCCACGCCGGGGAACAGCACCTTCTCGACGCCGACGCCCAGCCCTTGCAGTTTCTGCGTCAGGTTGCGGGTGTTGCGTGGGGACACCTTGTCGTCGGCATCGCCGGTGAGCAGCAGCGCGGGCGGCGCCCCGGCGCTCGCGTGATTGATCGGCTGGGTGTCGGGCCAGTTCTGCTTCGGGCCGAAGATCTCCTGGACGACCGGGTCCTTGATCGGCAGAAAATCGTACGGACCGGAGATGCCGATCCAGCCACGCACATCGCGCCGCGCATCGAGGCCGACGCCATCGAGCCAGCGCCGGTCGAGCGCCAGCATGGCCACGTTGTAGGCGCCGGCCGAGTGGCCCATCAGGAACAGGCGGCGGTCGTCGCCACCGAACTCTGCCGCATGCCCGCGGCACCAGGCCACAACCGCTGCCGAATCCCTGAGGAACTCCGGATACAGCACTTGCGGATGCACGCGGTAGTCGGCCACCACGGCAACGAAGCCGCGTTCGGCCAGCGCTTCGCCGACGAAGCGATAGTCCTGGCGCTTTCCGCCCTGCCAGGAACCGCCGTAGAAGAACACCACCAGTGGCCGCAGTTCACGCGCGCCAGCGGGACGGTAGACATCGAGCCGCTGGCGCGGATCGGTGCCATAGGCGATGTTCCCGGTGCGCTCCACGCCCTGTGCGTGGGATACGGCGTTGATCAGTTTCAGCGGCAAGCAGGCGGCGACTACCGCCAACGCGACGCCCGCGACGCCGATCAGGGCAAGAGAATGCTTCAAGGCCATGTGCAGCGATCGATGGGTGAGGAGCCGGACGATACGCGAGCAGGCGCGCTGCGGATGCAGGACCGGCCCGAATCGTACGGGCAGCACCACAGGGTTCCCCGAGGATGCTGCGCCCCCTTTTGAGGGGGAAGGCGCAGCGCAGCGCAGCCTGGGGGTGGGCGTCACCTGTCACCTCACACCAGGAATAGCGTTGCCAGTCCGAGAAAGATGAAGAACCCGCCACTGTCGGTGATGGCTGTGATCAGCACGCTCGACCCGACCGCCGGGTCGCGCCCGAACCGATGCAGGAGCATCGGGATGAACACACCGAAGCTGGCCGCCACGATCAGATTGAGCGCCATGGCCGACATCATCACCAGGCCGAGCGGAATGCTGTGATACAGGACAGTCGCGAACACGCCGAAGATCGATCCCCATACCAGGCCGTTGAGCAGGCTGATCACGAGCTCTTTCTTGAGCAGGCCACGGGCGTTGCGCGGGGTGATCTGTCCGAGCGCCATGGCGCGGACGATCATGGTGATGGTCTGGTTGCCGGAGTTGCCACCGATACCGGCGACGATCGGCATCAGCGCCGCCAGCGCCACCAGCTTCTCGATGCTGCCCTCGAACAGACCGATCACCCGCGAAGCGACGAAGGCGGTGACGAGATTGATGGCGAGCCAGGTCCAGCGGTTCTTCGCCGATTTCCAGACCGAGGCGAAGATGTCCTCCTCTTCGCGCAGGCCGGCGAGATTGAGCACTTCGGTTTCGGACTCTGAACGGATGAAGTCGACCATCACATCGACCGTGACCCGGCCGACCAGCGCCTCGCTGGCGTCGACCACCGGGGCGGAGACGAGGTCATAGCGCTCGAATGCCTGGGCCGCCTCGTCCGCATTCTGCTGCGGCGTGAAGCGCACGACATCGGTATCCATCAGTTCGCCGACCAGCCGCTCGGGATCGCTCACCAGCAGCCGGTTGACCGGCAGACGACCCTTGAGCTTTTCGTCACGATCGACCACGAACAACTGGTCGGTGTGGTCCGGCAGCTCGTCGAGCCGCCGCAGATAGCGCAGCACGACTTCGAGCGTGACGTCCTCGCGCACCGTTACCATGTCGAAATCCATGAGGGCGCCGACCGAATCCTCCGGATATGACATGGCGGCGCGCAACTGCTGGCGCTCCTCCACCGACAACGAACGAAAGACGTCCTCGAGAACATTGCCGGGAAGATCGGGGGCGAGGTCGGCGAGTTCATCGGTGTCGAGATGCTCGGCCGCCGCGACCAGTTCCTGCGGTGCCATGCTCGCGATGAGCGATTCGCGCACCGCATCCGACACTTCGAGCAGGATCTCGCCATCGCGATCCGCCTTGACCAGATCCCACACCACCCGCCGTTCGGCCAGCGGCACCGATTCAAGAATGTAGGCGACGTCGGCCGGGTGCAGCACGTCGAGCTTCTTGCGCAGTTCGGCGAGGTTCTGCTTGTGGACGAGCGACTCCACCAGCTCGTGCCGCGGCATGTCCTGGCTGTGCACCAGGTGCTCGACGAGCCGGTGTTTCCGAAGCATGTCCTGAACCTGTTTCAGGTGCTCCCGCAAAGTCTCCGGTCGAGGGCGAGTCTCTTGCACTTCAGACATGACGGGCAGTCCGTGGCACCTGCGATTCGGGTCAGCCCCGGATTGTAGTTTCGTGGCGTCGCGCGACGCCACGAAAAATCGGTGTCAGGCGCACCGCCCGGGAGCAGGGGCGGGCGGACCGCCGGCTGCTAGGTCTTGCCCGCGCTTTCGGCCGGTTGCGGCGTCAGCACGGCGAAGGGCTTCTTGCGGCACCGGACCTTGGCCGGCGAATCACCGGTTGCCTCAAACAACTGCAGCTTGCCGCCGACCCAGGCGAAGCCGGTGCGGCGCTTGCCGCCGGCCACCTTATCGTCCGGGGTCTCGAAGTATTCGCAGGTGGCGCCGAGCGCGGCCAGCGACACTTCATAGGGGAACGAGGTATCCGGAAACGTCGCCTCGCCGGTTTCGGTGAACTGGTACCCGCGGCCCTGTTCGTCGGTGTATCTGCCCGCCAGGACGACGCCATTGATGAAGCCGACCAGGCTGCTGTCGACCAACCGGATGTAGGTGCGGAACTTGCCACGAGAGAACTGCGGCTCGGCCATGGATAGCGTGTCGAAACGGCCTTGCACCCCTTTCTGCCCGCGAAACGGAATGTAAGTGGCTTCGCTCGCGGCAACCGCTTCGGTGTCACTGTTGGCAGCGACGATGCGGTTGGTGTTGGGCGCCTTGTCGGGCTCGATGTCGAGAACACGCTGCATGACCGCCTTGTCGAAGTCGGTGCGAAGGATCGGATAGCTGCGCCCCTCTTTCTGGATGTTGACGACCACGGGGCGCGCCTTGCGCGCTGCCTGATGCGGCATGCGCGTCGCGCGCAGTGCGCTTGCGTAGTCGGCAGTGATCCACAGGCCCTCGATATCCTTCACGAAGACGCGGTTGATCTGCTTCGCGGACTTGGGGCGTTCCGGCTGGTTGGATTTGCGAGTGGCCTCGGTTTGGGCCATTGCATTGCAGCAGGCAACGGCCGCCACCAGAGCAAGGGCAAGACAACGATGCATTGCGTGGGTCATGGGATCTCGCGGATGTGTGGGGGTGAAGGACAGCGCGGGTGCGGGCACCCTGGCCGCGAAGTCGCGCGATGATACCCGCGTTCGAGCGTTGCAGACCGCCTAGATTGGCGGTCGGCGCCGGCTGGCGCCGGTGGCCTGTTCGAAGGCATGCCCGAGTTGCAGCAGGCCGAAATCATCGCGGTGGCCGCCGATCAGTTGCAGCCCGACCGGCAGTCCGCCACGGCTGAAACCCGCCGGCACCGACAGCGCCGGCAATCCGGTGGCCGACACGAGATAACAGGACTTCATCCACTCGATGTAGTTTCCCATCGGCACGCCGTCGATCGCCGATGGATACTCGATCGAGACATCGAACGGGAGTACCTGCGCCACCGGCCCGGCAATGAAATCGTAGCGCTCGAAGAACGCCCGCAGCCGATGAAAAAGCCCGGTGCGCAGGCATTCCGCGCGCCCGACATCGGCGCCGGTCAGACGCTGCCCTTCCTCGATGTTCCAGATCACCGTGTGCTTCATCTGACCGCGATGCTTCGCCAGCAAGGTGCCGTGGGTGGATTCGAAGCTCCAGGCCCGCAGGACCTGAAAGATCTCGTCCGCACCGGCGAGATCGGGAAGCGCGTCCTCGACGATGCAGCCCAGCGCCGCGAGGGTGGCCCGGCTCGCTGCCAGCACCTCCCGGACTTCGGGCTCCATTGGCAGCCCGCCGAAATCGGCAGTCCAGGCGACCCGCACGCCGGCGAAATCGCGCCCCAGCGGCCGTGCGAAGCCCGCGCCCGCTTCATCGTAGGCAACCGGCGATCGCGGATCCGGTCCGGCGATCGCGGACAGCATCAGTGCGACATCGCCCACCGTGCGCGCCATCGGCCCCACCACGCCAAGCGAAAACCAGGCGTTCGGGCTCGGCCAATTGGGCACCCGGCCGGGAGACGGACGCAGGCCGACCACATTGCAGAAGCTCGCGGGATTGCGCAACGATCCCCCGAGATCGCTGCCGTCGGCGATCGGGACCATGCCGGTCGCGAGCGCCGCCGCGGCGCCACCGCTGGAGCCGCCCGGTGTCTTCATCGGGTCCCACGGATTGCGGGTCGCGCCGAAGACGGTATTGAAGGTCTGCGAGCCGGCACCGAATTCAGGCGTGTTGGTCTTGCCGAGCGTCACCGCGCCGGCCGCCTTCAGACGTTCGACGATGAGCGCGTCCTCGTTCGGCACGAAATCACGGAAGATGGGCGAACCGAAAGTGGTACGCACGCCTCTGGTGACGGCGAGATCCTTGTGGCCGACGGGAACGCCGGCGAGCGGGCCCGGCGGTTCGCCACGACCGATGCGCGCATCGATGTCGGCGGCGTCGATCAACGCCGCATCGAAAGTCATGGTGACGAACGCGTTGATGACCGGGTTCACGCGCTCGATCTGCGCGATGTGCGCTCGCGCCACCTCGACGGCGGAAACTTCACGCGCCTGGATGAGGCGCGTGAGATCGATGGCGTCGCGCCAAACGATGTCGTGGTTCATGAAGGACAGTACCGTTTCAGGATGGGGAACGAATGGAGATCAGAGGATTCTGAATCAATCGGTCATGTCCGCAGCATCCCCCGAGAATGCTGAACGAAGGGAAACTCTGAAGCGAAGGGGCAGCCTCCGCTGGGTTTCCCGAGGAACGCTGCGCCCCCTCGAGGGGGGAAGGCGGAGCACAAGCGCAGCCTGGGGGGGTGGTCCTCATTTTCAGTTCCAGACAGCGATGCCGCGCGCCATGAGTGACGCCATCAAGGGCATCGCGGCCAACAGTACGAGTTCGGCCACCAGGTAGCGGTGCACGCGCGCAATCTCGGCGGGCGGCGGATCACCGCGACCATCGCGGGCCGCGCGGCGCCAGCGCACATAGTGCCGAGTCGGTGACAACGATAGCAGGCCGATCGCGATGAACAAGCCGATCTTGATCTGGAACGACGGATTGGACAGATAGAAGCCGGGGCCTTTGGCGAACCAGATCAGGCGCGCAAGACCGGTTGCCAGGACGGCCACCGCGGCCAGCAGATAGAGCGAGTCGACCCGAAGCAATGCGGCGAGCTGGGCCGCCCGCAACGACGCCGTGCACAGCACCAGTTCGGCCACGAGGGTCGAACCGAGCGCGAGCATCGCCACGAAATGCAGCCAAGCAAACAACGGTTCCATGTCAGCGATGATAACCGCCGGACCCGCCCGCGGTCAGCGACGATCGAGCAGTTCGGCCGGTGTCGTGTAGTTGCCGCGGGCCATGATGGCGTCGCGAACCGCGATTTGCGGTGCCGCATCCAGCAGCCCGATCTTGCCGCCGAGCGACTCGAGCCCGATGCGCGCATAGACCGGCACCAGATCGGGAAAACCGCCGGCATCGACGTACTGGTCGTATAGCGCGCGGAAGATGCCGGTGCCCGACAGCTCATCCCATTTGGCGAATACCTGTCGCGTGGTCCATTCGGGGTCGGGATCGAGACAGCAGTCGGCGAACCTGCCGAGCACGCTGTCGAGGGATTGCGATCCGGCCGATTGTTCACGCAGCTGGATATCGGCCAGCATCAGGATGGCGGCTCCCGACCAGTAGACCCGCATGTAGCCACCGTCGCGATACATGCGGGCAGCGGCCTGGGCAAGCGTGATGGTCGGCGTGCGAGCGGCCCATTCGGCGGCCCGCCGGAAACTCGAATGCATGCGCTGCCACGCTTCTTCGGGTGTCACCGCGCCGCTTCGCGCCCGCGCGATGTTCTGGTAGTACGACGCGATCCCTTCGGACAGCCACGATTCGTTGAGGGAGACGTAGGGCAGGAGCAGGTGCGACATCTCGTGCGCTGCAGTCCAGTCGTCGACGAATTCGCGCAACGGGCGCCGCTGATTGACGTCGAAGTGAACCGCTGCGGCGCCCCCGCGCGATACGAATGCCCATGGCGCCGGCTCCGCGGCCCGGGCACCCGGGAGCACCAGAACCTGCGGCGAGCGCACCGGAAACCGCCCGTAGATCGACGCCACGGAACTGGCGGCATCGTGCAGCCACCGACGGGCGGACTCGACGCTCATCGGCGGACTGCCATCGAGGATCGCGACCCGGAGAACGGCACCGGGCACTTCGATCGCCACCTCTTCGAATCGGCCGAAGGCCACGTTCGACGGCCGGTCGAAGGCGCCGCGCCCGACCTTGAAAGTGGGCATATCGCGCGCGGGCGTGACCGGTGGCCAGGGCGCCGACACGCTCATGCCCGGCGGTAGATGAAAGGCGACTTCGATGTCTTCATCGGCACCCATTTCGGCCGGCCGCCAGAACCAGACACCGGTCGATGTCAGCAGATCGCGCCCGACGCGCTGGTTACCGGCGCCAAACGCGTCGTTCATGCTGGGCAGGTGGGCGATGTCGACGCTGTAGCGGATGCAGCCGTTGTCGGGCAGGTCCTTGAGCTTCATGTCGGTCCCGTTCGGGACGATGCTCTGGCGCCGGTCGGCGACACGGCCGTCGACGAACGCGCCGGATGCATCAAGCGATTCGGCCGACAGCTCGGCGGGCGGCCGCCCGGCGAAGCAGGCGTGGACATCGAGCTGGCGCAGTTGCGGGTCTACCGTCACCTCGTAGCGATGGATGCGATCGGCCGCGAACAAGCTCGTGCAGACGGGCAACAGCACGGGAAGCAGGAAACGGGAGAGGTTCATCGCAGCGGTGGCCGGCCGGTCATGCCGGCTGTGACCGCGGCGTCCGTCGACAGTTGCAATCGACGCCGAATCGACCCATGCGATCATCATCATCGACCAGTACCTCCGATTCACGATCCCGGTTGCGGCAGCCTCCAGACCCGGTGAGCGGCCGGACCAGCCAAGGCGGGAACTCTGGCAAGCGGAGGGCCCCCGTCCACAGGGCCCCCCCGAGGACGGGGCGCCCCCTCGAGGGGGAAGGCGCAGCGCAGCGCAGCCTGGGGGCGCTGAACGAAGGAAACATCCGAAACGAAGGGACCCCGCCCACAGGGCCCCCCCGAGGACGGGGCGCCCCCTCGAGGGGGAAGGCGCAGCGCAGCGCAGCCTGGGGGTGGGCGTCAACTCAAGCCGCGGCGCGGGGGATCGGCTCCGGTTCCACCACTGTTGCAACCGGGCCGGCCGGTTCGTAGGCCAGCACCGGCGCGAGCCAGCGTTCGGTTTCGGCCAGGCTCATTCGCTTGCGCGTGGCGTACTCCACGACCTGGTCGCGATCGACCTTGCCAGTCGCGAAATAGTGCGCCTCCGGATGGGAAAAGTAGAACCCGCTGACCGCGGCCGTAGGCAGCATCGCGTAGCTCTCGGTGAGGATGATGCCCGCTGCGCCCGGCGCATCGAGCAGATCGAACAGCGGGCCTTTCTCGGTATGGTCCGGGCAGGCCGGGTAACCAGGCGCCGGGCGGATGCCGCGATACTTTTCGTCGATCAGATCCCCGACCGTAAACCCCTCGCCGGCGGCGTAGCCCCAGAACTCGGTTCGGGTGCGCCGGTGCAGCAGCTCGGTGAAAGCCTCGGCCAGACGGTCGGCCAGGGCCTTGAGCAGGATCGAGTTGTAGTCGTCGTACTGCGCCTCGAACGCGGCGACGCGCTCGTCGATGCCGATACCGGTGGTCACGGCGAACGCGCCGATGTAGTCGTGCACCCCGCTATCCTTTGGGGCGACCAAATCCGCGAGCGACAGGTTGGGGCGATCGAGCGGCTTCACCATCTGCTGGCGCAGGAAGTGGAAGGTCATCGCTACGCGCTGGCGCGACTCGTCGGTGTAGATTTCGATGTCGTCGCCATTGACGCGGTTGGCGGGGAACAGTCCGACCACCGCGTTGGCGGTCAGCCACTTCTCGTCGATGATCCGCGCCAGCATGGCCTTTGCGTCGACGAAGAGGTTGCGCGCCGCCTCGCCGACGACCGCGTCATCGAGGATCTTCGGGTAGCGGCCGGCCAGCTCCCAGGTCTGGAAGAACGGCGTCCAGTCGATGAGTTCGGCGATCTCGGCCAGCGGATAGCTCCGGAACACCTGGATGCCAGGGTGCTTCGGACGCGGCGGGACGTACGCGCCCCAGTCGGTTTTCAGGCCGTGCTCGCGGGCCTGGGCGATGCTGTAGTGCGGCCCTTGCCCCTTCTTGCCCTTGTGCTGCTCCCGGGTCTTGCCGGCCTCGGCCTTGATCTTCTTCACGAAGTCGTCGCGGTGGTCGTCGGACAGCAGGCTGGAGCAGACGCCGACGCTGCGTGACGCATCGGGCACCCAGACCGTCGGACCGTGATAGCCGGGCTCGATCTTGACCGCAGTGTGCACGCGCGAGGTGGTGGCGCCGCCGATGAGCAACGGAATCGTGAAGCCCTGGCGCTCCATCTCGCGCGCCACGTGCGCCATTTCCTCGAGCGACGGCGTGATCAGCCCTGACAAGCCGATGATGTCGGCCTTTTCGTCACGCGCCGCCTGGAGGATCTTCTCGGCGGGCACCATCACGCCCATGTTCACCACGTCGAAGTTGTTGCACTGGAGCACGACGGCGACGATGTTCTTGCCGATGTCGTGCACATCGCCCTTGACCGTTGCCAGGACGATCTTGCCCTTGGCTTTGGGCGCTTCACCGGAGAGTGCCTTCTCGGCCTCGATGAACGGAATGAGGTGGGCCACCGCCTCCTTCATCACGCGCGCGGACTTCACCACCTGCGGCAGGAACATCTTGCCGACACCGAACAGGTCGCCGACGACATTCATGCCGTCCATCAACGGCCCTTCGATCACGTGGATCGGCCGCGCGACCTGCAGTCGCGCCTCTTCGGTGTCCTGAACGATGAACTTGTTGATGCCTTTCACCAGGGCGTGCTGAAGCCGCTGGGACACTGGCGCGTCGCGCCAGGACAGATCCTCGATATTGACCTTGCCTTCGGCCTTGTAGCTTTCGGCAAACTGGACCAGTCGCTCGGTGGAATCAGCGCGCCGGTTGAGCAGCACGTCTTCCACGCGCTCCAGCAGGTCGGCGGGAATATCCGCATACACCCCGAGCTGCCCGGCGTTGACGATGCCCATGGTCATGCCGGCCTTCACCGCATGGTAGAGAAACGCGGTGTTGATGGCCTCGCGAATCGGTTCGTTGCCGCGGAACGAGAACGACACGTTCGACACGCCACCGCTGATCTTGGCGTAGGGCAGCGTCTGGCGGATCGCGCGCGTGGCCTCGATGTAGTCGACGCCGTAGGTCGCGTGCTCCTCGATGCCGGTGGCGACGGCGAACACGTTGGGGTCGAAGATGATGTCTTCGGGAGGGAATCCGACGTCATCGACCAGCAGGCGATAGGCGCGGGTGCAGATGTCGATGCGCCGCTGCCGGGTGTCGGCCTGGCCTTTCTCGTCGAAGGCCATCACGATCGCGGCGGCACCGTAGCGGCGCACCAGCCGCGCCTGCCGCAGGAACTCGGCCTCGCCCTCCTTCATGCTGATGGAGTTGACGATGCACTTGCCCTGGGAGCACTTGAGGCCGGCCTCGATCACGCTCCACTTGGAGCTGTCGATCATGACCGGCACCTTCGAGATGTCGGGCTCGGAGGCGATGAGATTCATGAACCGCGTCATCGCGGCGTGCGAATCGAGCATCGCCTCGTCCATGTTGACGTCGATCACCTGCGCGCCGTTGTCGACCTGCTGGCGGGCGACCGCGAGCGCCTGCTCGTATTCGTCATTTAGGATCATCCGCGCGAAGGCGCGCGAACCGGTGACGTTGGTGCGCTCGCCGACATTCACGAACAGCGAATCGTCGGCGATGCTCATCGGCTCCAGACCCGACAGACGCAGCGTGCGTTCGATGGTCGGAATCGCGCGCGGCCTCACGCCTTTGACGGCTTCGCAGATCGCCTTGATGTGGGCCGGGGTCGTGCCGCAGCAGCCACCGGTGATGTTGACCAGCCCCGCCTCGGCGAACTCGCGCAGCATTCCCGAGGTGTAGTCGGCGGTCTCGTCGTATTCGCCGAAGGCATTGGGCAACCCGGCATTAGGGTGCACGCTGACGTGGGTGTCGGCAATACGCGACAGTTCCGCCACGTAGGGTCGCAATTCCTTGGCGCCGAGCGCGCAGTTGAGCCCGATCGCCAACAGGTTGGCATGCCGGATCGAGTTCCAGAACGCCTCGGTGGTCTGGCCCGACAAGGTCCGCCCGGAAAGATCGGTGATGGTCCCGGAGACCCATACCGGCAATCGCATGCCGTTGCGCTCGCAATATTCGTCGATCGCGAACAGCGCCGCCTTGCAGTTGAGCGTGTCGAACACCGTCTCGACCAGTAGCAGATCGGCGCCGCCGTGGACCAGGCCATCGATGGCCTCGAGATAGGAAGCCACCAGCTCGTCGAAACTGACGTTGCGGAACCCGGGATCGCTCACGTCGGGCGATAACGACGCGGTGCGGTTGGTGGGGCCGAGAACCCCGGCGACGAACCTCGGTTTGCCCGGCACCTTCCCGGTGAATTCGTCGGCCGCTTCGCGTGCCAGCCGCGCGCCCTCGAAGTTGAGCTCGCGCACCTGCGGTTCCATGCCGTAGTCGGCCATGGCGATGCGCGTCGAATTGAAGGTGTTGGTCTCGACGATGTCGGCGCCGACTTCGAGGTACTGGCGATGAATGCCACCGATGATGCCGGGCTGCGTCAGGGTCAGGAGGTCGTTGTTGCCGGTCTGCTCATGACCGAAATCGGCGAAGCGCGTGCCGTGATAGTCGGCCCGCGCGAGCTTGTGCCCCTGGATCATGGTGCCCATGGCACCGTCGAGGATGAGAATGCGCTCGGCGAGCAGTTCGCGAAGCAGGGAAGTGCGGTCTGGCTGCAAGGAATGTGGTCCCTGAAAAGAAAAAACCCGGGGCGCTGAAAGCGGTCGGGTTTCCGAGCGCTTTAGCGGTATTTGTTACGCGCCCGCAAGCTGCGGTCAAAACGGCGCGGAAAGCAAGGAAGGTACCGAGGCGCCTGTTACGTGTCAATCGCGGGCCGACATCGCAGGCCGCATACCGGTGAGCCGCCGGTATTGAATGGCCTCGGCCACCTGTGCGGATTGGACCCGCGACACTCCTGCAAGATCGGCAATGGTCCGGGCGACCTTGAGGATTCGATGGTAGGCCCGGGCCGAAAGACCCAATCGCCCGATCGCGGCGCGAAGCAGGGCCTGGGCGGCGGCATCCGGCGCACAGATTTCGTCAACCGCTCCGGGATCGAGGCGCGCATTGCTCATGCCTTGGCGCTCGATCTGGACTCGCGCCGCTGCCTCGACCCGATTGCGCACCGCGGCGCTCGATTCCGCGGCCGACGTTCGGCCAACGAGGTCTTCCTCCGGCACCGCCGGGACCTCGATCTGGATATCGATACGATCGAGCAAAGGTCCGGAAACGCGATTGCGATAGCGGGCAACCTGATCGGGGGTGCACTGGCAGCGATTGGCCGGATGACCGAGATAGCCGCACGGACAAGGGTTCATTGCCGCCACCAACTGGAACCGTGCCGGAAATTCGACTTGTCGCGCCGCACGCGACACGCTGATGCGCCCCGACTCCAGGGGCTCCCGCAGGACTTCGAGAACATGCCGGTCGAACTCCGGCAGCTCATCGAGGAACAACACGCCATGCATGGCCATCGAGATTTCTCCGGGACGGGGAATGCTGCCGCCCCCGACCAGGGCGACCGCCGAGGCCGTGTGATGAGGCGCCCGATAGGGCCGCTGCTTCCAGCGCCGAACGTCAAAGCCACCATGGGCCAGCGACTGCATTGCCGCCGACGCGAGCGCTTCGTCCGCACTCATGCTCGGCAGGATGCCCGGGAACCGCTCGGCCAGCATGGTCTTGCCGGTGCCCGGCGGACCCATCATCAACAGGCTGTGGCCGCCAGCTGCGGCAACCTCCAGGGCCCGGCGTGCCTGTGCCTGGCCCTTGACGTCGGTCAAATCGGGATAGCGCGGCGATTCAGGTTCAGGGCAACCCGGCGCACGGGCGAGCGGCACGTCGCCATTGAGGTGTGCACAGACTTCGAGGAGGTTGGCGGCGCCGAACACCTCGGCGCCACTGACCAGCGCGGCCTCGGCTACGCTCTCCATCGGCACGACAAAAGCACGCCCGCCGGCATGGGCCTGGTAGGTCATCGCCAGCGCCCCACGAACCGGGCGCAGCATTCCGGTGAGCGCCAACTCACCGGCGAACTCCATGGTGGGAAGGAGATTGCCCGAGACCTGACGGGATGCCGCGAGGATGCCGATGGCGATCGGGAGGTCGAAACGCCCGCTTTCCTTGGGCAGATCGGCCGGGGCAAGGTTGACGGTGATGCGGCGCGCCGGAAACTCGAACCGGCAGTTGATGATCGCGGCGCGGACCCGGTCTTTGGCCTCCTTGACCTCGGTTTCGGGCAGACCGACGATGGTGAAGCTCGGCAGTCCGTTGGAGAGATGAACCTCGACTTCGACCTCGGGTGCGTCCATGCCCGCAAGAGCACGACTGCGTACTACCGCAACGCTCATCGGCCGGCAGCCTGCAACCGCCCGGGGATCAGACGCCGGGATCGGGCGGCGCTTCGAGAGCGGCGAGGCGCTGTTCGAGCCGATCGAGCTGTGACCGGGTCTGCGCGAGCACCCGCGCCTGGGCATCGAACTCCTCGCGCGTGACCAGATCGAGCCGGCTGAACATGTTGCCCAGCATTGCGCGGGCATTGCGCTCGAAGTCCGCCGCCGGTGAATCGGCGGCGAAGGCACGCAGACGACTGGCAAGATCATCGAGCATGGACGATGGCGACATGGCTGCATTCCTCCCGAACCTTCGATGCGGCAAGTGTAGCAAAGGCGCGCTCAGGAAGAGCCGCGCCCCTATTGAGTGCGTCACCTCCATCACCCGCCCGGTTGTGGTGCAGAAAGCTGTCTTCGCTCCAAAAAATGTACCGTAAGTTATTGTTTCAAATGTTTATTACTTATGGCACTTAAATTGCAGACTGGCGTTTGCAGAGTTTCTCTTCTCCGTGCTTCTTCCAACCGCCCTTCAGAGAGGACACCCACCATGTTGAACCCGAACGTCCTGACCGCTGCGCTTGCAAGCCTCGGACTGGCTGCCGCAGCTGCGTTCGCGGACGACACCGCACCGGCGGCGGCTCCCGCGTCGCCGTACACCATTGCCGGCAACGTGACTTTTCTCAGCGATTACGTTGTTCGTGGCCTCACCCAGACGAATAACAAGCCCGCCATCCAGGGCACCGTCGAGTTCGGCCACAACAGTGGTTTCTATGCGGGCCTGTTCGGCTCCAATGTGAGCTGGCTGAGTGATGCCTGGGAAGCGGCAGCTCCGGGCGTCAATCCGGCGGTATACGGCGGCGGCAACACCATCAGCGCCAGCCTCGAGATCGACCTCTACGCCGGCTTCCGCAATAAGTTCATGGAAGACTTTTCCTATGATGTCGGCGCGGTCTACTACTGGTATCCTGGGGAGTACAAGCTTCAGGCAACGCGCGGACTGAAGAGCGGCAACACCGCTGAAATCTACGGCGCCGTCGGCTGGAAGTGGATCACCGCCAAGCTGTATTACGCCATCTCCGAAGGCGTGTTCATGATCCCCGATGCGCGCGGCTCGTACTACTTCAACCTCGGCGCCACCGTGCCGATCGGCGACACGGGTTTCAGCATCGTCGGCGGCGTCGGCACCTGGAAATGGAGCGGCACGGCCGATTACCTGAAGACCGCCAACGGCGGTGTAGGCCAGAAGAACGACATGTACGACGCCGTCGACTACAAGATCGGCATCACCAAGGACTGGCTCGGCTTCACCTTCGGCGCCTATTACTGGGGCAGTACCGCCGACAAGACCGTCGTAGGCAGCACCGGCCTCACCACCGCCGTCTGGGGCAACAAGTTCGGCAGCAATGTCGGCGACAACGTGTTTTTCGTCTCCGCCACCAAAGCGTTCTGATTCGGCGATCGTGGCGCGGGGCCGCAATGGTTCCGCGCCGTTCGCGCGCAACTCCCACCACAGGACCATCACATGAAACTCGTCACCGCAATCATCAAGCCCTTCAAGCTTGACGAGGTGCGCGAAGCGCTATCCGCCATCGGTGTGCAGGGCATCACGGTCACCGAGGTCAAGGGCTTCGGCCGCCAGAAAGGACACACCGAGCTATATCGCGGTGCGGAGTATGTCGTCGATTTCCTGCCCAAGGTCAAGATCGAGGCCGCCATCAAGAGCGACATGCTGGACCAGGTCATCGAAGCCATCGAGAAGTCGGCCAATACCGGCAAGATCGGCGACGGCAAGATTTTTGTGTTCGACCTCGAACAGGTTGTCCGTATCCGCACCGGCGAGACCGGCGGCGACGCGCTTTAACCAAGGGGAACTTGATGAAGAAAATCCTGACTTTGTTCGCGCTGCTGGCGGCCTTCGGTTTCGGCACGCCGGGGTTCGCGGACGACAAGCCGACAGCTGGAGCTGCGGTCACAGCTCCAGCTACCGCTCCCGCCGCCGACGCGGCGATACCCGCGGATGCTGCGCCGGCTGCGGCAGCTCCCGCGGCCGCAGCGCCTGCAGCCGCACCGGCGCCCGTGCCCAACAAGGGTGACACCGCATGGATGATCGTCGCCACGGTGCTGGTCATCCTGATGACGATTCCCGGGCTGGCGCTGTTCTATGGCGGCATGGTGCGCACCAAGAATATGCTGTCGGTGCTGATGCAGGTATTCGCCACCTTCTCGCTGCTCGCGATCCTGTGGGCGATCTACGGCTATTCATTGGCATTCACGGAAGGCAACGCGTTCTTCGGCGGATTCTCGCGGGCGTTCCTGGCTGGTGTCACACCTGACTCCAATGTCGCGACCTTCAGCAAGGGCGTCGTGATCCCGGAGTACATCTACATCGCGTTCCAGCTGACCTTTGCCGCGATCACGCCAGCGCTGATCATCGGCGCTTTTGCCGAGCGCGTGAAGTTTTCGGCAGTGCTGATGTTCATGGTGCTGTGGTTCACGTTCTCCTACCTGCCGATCGCGCACATGGTGTGGTACTGGGCGGGTCCGGATGCCTTCACCGATGCCAAGGCTGCCAAAGCGGCAATCGCCACTGCCGGCTTCCTCTCGCAGAAGGGTGCGCTCGACTTCGCGGGCGGAACGGTGGTGCACATCAATGCCGGTATCGCGGGCCTGGTGGGCTGTCTCCTGATCGGCAAGCGCATCGGCTTCGGCAAGGAGCCGATGCCGCCGCACTCGCTGACCATGACCATGATCGGCGCGTCCCTGCTGTGGGTGGGCTGGTTCGGCTTCAACGTCGGTTCCAACCTCGAGTCCACGGGCTTCGCCGCGATGGTGTTCGTCAACACCATGCTCGCTACCGCTGCGGCGGCGCTGGCGTGGATGTTTGCCGAGTGGGGCCTGAAGGGCAAGCCGTCGATGCTCGGCATCGCTTCCGGTGCGGTTGCCGGTCTGGTCGCCATCACGCCGGCCTGCGGTTACGTCGGCCCGATGGGCTCGATCGTGATCGGGATCCTCGCTGGCCTGGTCTGCCTCTGGTCGGTCACGTCGCTCAAGCGGATGTTCGGCTACGACGACTCGCTCGACGTCTTCGGTGTGCACTGCACCGGCGGCATCCTGGGCGCCATGCTCACTGGCGTGTTTTGCTCGCCGTCACTCGGCGGCACCGGCGTGTACGACTATGTCGCGAACAAGTACGATCCGGACTTCTCGATGGCAACGCAGCTTGTGTCCCAGGCCTGGGGAGTCGGCACCACGCTGATCTGGTCGGGCGTGGTCGCGTTCATCGCGTACAAGATCACCGATCTGGTGGTCGGCCTGCGGGTGACCGAAGAGAAGGAACGCGAAGGTCTCGATGTCACCGAGCACGGCGAAACCGCGTATCACATGTAGTCGAAGATCGAACTCGATGCCGCCTTCCGGGGCGGTACTCGGGGGCAAAAAAACGGGCGCCTCGCGGCGCCCGTTTTCCTTTGTGGTTGCGGCGCAGGTCAGTCCCGAGCGCCACCCGCGCCAAGGTGTGGAATCCGAACGCGCTCTGGCTGGGGGTGGGTGTCCGCTCAGCCGTCGCCCGGCTCGCTGTAGACGATCACGGACAGGAACCTGATCGGGACTTCCAGGAGCTTCTCTGGTCCGTGTGGGACCTCGCCACGGAACGTGAGCGCATCGCCCGGTTCGAGCACATAGGTGTGCTGCCCATGGCGATAGTCGATCCTGCCGGTGAGCATGTAGATGAACTCCGTGCCGGGGTGCTCGAAGCTCTGGAAGATCTCGCTGCTGTCATCCATCGAGATGAGGAACGGCTCGAAACTCTTGCGCGGCCCCTTGTCGTAGGCGAGCAATTGATAGGTGTGGCCGCGCTTGGTGCCCCGGCGTACGACCTCCATGCCGGCATCGTCCTTTACCAGCTGGGCACCGCCATCGGGTCGGTCGTAGTTCCTGAACAGGTGGCCGAGCGAAACGCCCAGCACGTCGCACAGCTTGGCGAGCGTCTCCAGACTGGCGGAGGACTGGCCGTTCTCGATCTTCGAGAGCATGCCCCGGCTGATGCGGGCTTCTGCCGCGACGTCGGCGATGGTGAGTTTCTGCTGCAGCCGCAGCGACTTGAGCACGTGGCCGATATGGCGCTCCAAGCCGGTGCTGCCTTCCCGAGTAGGCGGGACCGAGGGAGTGTCGACTTTCGGTGCCTCTCGTGACCCGGCACTGTTCGCGGTGCCGGAGCGGGATGGATTCTCAGTCATGAAATTCGAGAGCGGGCAGTTGCGTACGGAGCGGGTTCAGGGTCCCGCACATCGAACGGCATGATGCCGCTCGGCCGACTCTCGACTGGGAGCGAACGCGGGAAACTTCATGATACATCGGACCTGCGAGGCATTCAGGGCCAGCGGAAGCCGGCTCACAAGCGCACCGACCAGCCAGCTTACGCCAGAGCGACTCGATGCCTGCGCATGACCACCATGCGTCATGCGGACTGATGGCGCCAATCTTCGACCTGCCTGAATACCGGCGTCACTCGACTGGCCGGGCCGATGGCGACATGGGCGGCATGGTCCCGGCGCCCTTCCGGAAGAGAAACACGATGGTCGCCTCGTCGGGCACGAGGCCCGGGTCAGCACCATCGGTCTTCAATATCTCCCTGAAGTACTTCAGCACCGTTGCACTCGCCCTTGCCGTCAGGGCCGGCTTGTAGATCCAGGGATCGGTACTTCGCTCGATCCCGTGGAGCGCAAACAACGCCTGCTCCGGATCGTCCGTGACGCCCACGTACCAGTCCTCGAACCGCCCACCCAGGCCCTTGATGTAGCCGAGGAACTCGTACTTGATCTGTTGCACGCTGAAGACCATTTCCCGCTCCTGGATCGACGGCTCACGACGCAATGCTGGCAACGGGCGAGACCCGAAACCAGGTCACGTCACGCAGCACTGCGGTCGTAAGTTTCTCTACACGAACATCATGATGCTCTTTATGGACACAGATATTGCCTATGGGGAAACTTTTGTGCATAAAATAGAGCCGCGCACCGTTCAAGTGCAAGGGATGGGGGCAGATAGGAACTTATGTCTTTGTATTTATTCGTTTCTACCTCCTGGCAGTGGTTGGTATGCGAGTTGCCGTTAGTTAAACAAGCGTGCACTGCAAGAAACACGCTTCCCACACCCTATTCAGGAGAGACACCACCATGGACGGAAAACGGAGAACCTTTCTCAAAACCAGCACCGCCATCGCCACTACCGCTGGCGCAGGATCACTAGGAGGGTTCCCGTACTTCTTCGTGAAGGACGCGGGGGCGCAGTCGACGCCCTGGGTGAAGAAAGGCGACAAGATCAAGGTCGGCGTGCTGTTCTCCCTCACCGGCGCCCTTGCCGTGGTCGAGACCGACTCGAACCAGGTTGTTCAGTTCGCGATCGACAAGATCAACAAGGCGGGCGGCATCGCCGGCATGCAGGTCGAGCCGGTGATCATCGACGCCAAGTCGGACATCAAGGTGTTCTCCGAGAAGATCAGCCAGCTGATCCTGAAGGATCGCGTGATCGCCACCTTCGGCGGCTACACGTCGGCGAGCCGCCGCGCGATGGCGCCGGTCGTGATGGCACGTGACCACCTGCTGTACTACCCGACCTGCTACGAAGGTCGCGAGTGCACGCAGAACATCGTCAACACCGGTCCGCTGGCGAACCAGCACTCGCAGGACCTGATCCCGTTCATGGTCAAGAGCTTCGGCAAGAAGACCTACTTCGTCGGCTCCAACTACATCTGGCCGAAGGAATCGAACAAGAATGCGAAGGTCTGGCTGGAGAAGGTCGGCGGCGAGCTGCTCGGAGAAGAGTACGTCGAGCTCGGCGGCTCCGACTTCTCGTCCATCTTCAACAAGATCCGCCAGACCAAGCCCGACTTCATCTTCTCCACCGTGGTCGGCGACTCGGATATCGCCCTGCACAAGCAGTTCAAGCAGGAAGGCTTCAAGGTCGACAAGATGCCGATCGCCGCGCTGACCACCGGTGAAATCGAAACCCGCGCCATGGGTGCCGAGTTCGGTGCCGGTCACTTCCTGTCGGCACCGTACTTCCAGACCCTGGATACGCCGACCAACAAGAAGTTCGTCGAGGAATACCTCGCCAGCAAGTACGGCAAGGGCGGCGTGACCCACTACAACATGGAAGAGACCTACCTGTCGGTCTGGGCCTTCAAGTACGCGTTCGAAAAGGCACTGGCCAAGGCCGGCAGCGTCGAGGCCATCACGCCGCGCATGATCCGCGACGTCACCCCCGGCATCCGCATCGAGGACGACGTGTCGCCCGAAGGCCTGGTCTATTTCGACGAGACCTGCCACCTCTACATGAAACCCAAGATCGGTCAGTGCCAGGCCAACGGCCAGTTCAAGATCGTCAAGGCGGCCGACGCCCACATCGCTCCCGATCCGTTCGTGATCTACCCCGAGCGCGGCGTCTGCAAGTTCGACGGGCTTCACACCAAGGACGGCAAGGTCCTGAAGAACGTCCTGTAGTGCACGGCAAGGCGTCACGCGCAGGATCCTTTGCCCTGCACGAAGACCTCTCCTCTTCACGTGACGCCTTTTTTTCTCTGTCGGACCACCGCGGCCACCGCAATTGAATCCGGATCCACGCCTCTGCCACCGATTGCCACCGGTCGACTCCATCAGCACGGAGCTGCTCGATGAGCGTTGACCACTTCTGGACAGCCTTCGCGTTCGGTCCGTTCATGAACGCGCTGCTGATCGGACTCAGCGTCGCCAGCATCTGGTTGATCGCCGCGCTCGGCCTCGCGATCGTCTACGGCACCATGGGCGTGATCAACATGGCGCACGGCGAATTCGTCATGCTCGGCGCCTACTCCGCGTTCGTGCTCGAGCGCTACCTCGGCGTCCCGTTCCTCGCGTGCATTCCATGCGCATTCGTCATCGTCGCGGCCATCGGCGCCGTGATCGAACTCGGCCTCGTCCGCTATCTCTATCGTCGCCCGCTCGACACGTTGCTGGCAACCTGGGGATTGTCGCTGGTGCTGATCCAGACGGTCCGGCTGATACTCGGACCTGAACCCAAGAACATCGCCAGCCCGGAATTCCTGAACTCCTCCGTGCAGTTCTGGGTGTTCTCACTTTCCCTGTTCAGGCTCTTCGTCATCGCGGTCACGCTGGCAACCTTCGCGGGCACATGGTGGCTCATGCATCGCACGCGGGTGGGCCTGATGGTGCGCGCCGTCATGCAGAACAAGGAGATCGCCTCCGCCCACGGCATCGATACAGGCCGGGTCTACACGCTCACCTTCGCCTACGGTGCCGGTCTCGCCGGTCTGGCAGGCGCGATGTTCGGTGCCATCAAGAACGTCTTCCCCGACATGGGCAGCGGCTACATCGTCGAGGCATTCCTGGTCGTCGTGGTCGGCGGCGTCGGTTCGCTGATCGGCAGTCTCGTCAGCGCAGTCGGGCTGGGCGAAATCTATTCGGTGTTCGCCTACTTCACCAACGGTACCTTCGCCAAGTTCTGGCTCTTCCTGCTGGTGGTCGTGTTCCTTCGATTCAGGCCCCAGGGCCTGTTTGCCGAATCGCTGGGTCGCAGGTGATGCCCGTGACCACCCGGTTCCCGCGGTTTCCAGTCTGCGCAGCTCGCTGCCTTGCAGCCGACACCATGCCCGACCACACGCAACGATGAATTCCCTCTACGACAACCGCACCCTGCAGTGGATCGTCTACTTCGTGTTCTTCGCGGTCCTGGCCGTGCTGCCGATGTTCATCGAGAACGCCTTCACGACCAATCTGTTCTCCCGGTTCATCGTGCTCGGCATGCTGGCGCTGTCGGTCAGCGTGGTCTGGGGCTTCGGCGGGATCCTGAGCCTCGGTCAGGGCATCGCGTTCGGCCTCGCCGCCTACGGCATGGGCATGACCATGCAGATGCAGTCGCAGGATCCGGTCAACGCGCCGATCCCGAGCTTCATGCTGACCAATGAGCTGACCGAACTGCCGGCGCTGTGGATCCCCTTCTGGCACACCCCGACGGGTATCGCCCTGGCCTTGATCGTGCCGACCATCTTCTTCGGCGTGTTCGGCGCCATGATGTTCCAGGCGCGCCTGGTGGGCGTGTTCGTGGCGATCGTCACCCTGGCGATGCTCTCGGCCTGGTACAGCATGGCGTTCGACATGCAGCCCTACACCGCCGGCTTCAACGGCATCTCGCCGCCGGCCCCCCTGAACATCGCCGGTCACGCCATCGATCCGTACAGCCACGAGGCGTACTGGATCGTCCTGGCGTTCCTCGCCGCGCTGACGCTCGGGATGAAGCTCCTGCTCAGCACCAAGTTCGGCTTGGTGGTGCAGGCGATCCGCGACGATCCGGAACGCGCCCGCTTCCTCGGCTACAGCGTGGCGGGATACCAGGTCACGATCTTCACGATCTCCGGATTCATCGCCGCGGTCGCCGGCGTCCTGTGGGTGATGATCGTGCAGTACGTTTCCCCGACCGCGCTCGAGGTCCAGTTCAGCGTGAGTATGGTGATCTGGGCGGCGGTCGGCGGACGCATGTCCCTGCTGGGGGCGATCATCGGCGCGTTCTTCGTCAATGGCATCCAGAGCTATCTCGGTGACGAACTGCTGTACGGCTTCCTGCTGGTGCTCGGGGGCCTGTTCATCGTCATCGTGCGCTTCCTGCCGAACGGCCTCGCGGGTCTCCTCGAAATGGCGCTTGCCCGCATCGGACGTTCGAAGGCCCCCGGACCCGACGCCGAGCCCGGGACGCCACCAGTCGCGGCCTCTGCCGCACCGCGGAGTCAGGTCTGATGGCGCTGCTCGAAGTCAAGGGCCTGACCAAGGCATACGACCAGTTGAAAGTGGTCGACACCTTCGACCTGAAGGTCCATCAAGGTGAACTGCGCTGCCTCCTTGGCCCCAACGGCGCCGGCAAGACCACGACGCTCGACCTCATCACCGGACGGCAGAAGGCAACCTCGGGAATCATCTCGCTCAACGACACTGTCATCACCCACTGGCCCGAGCATCTGCGGGTGCGTCACGGTCTGGGTCGCAAGTTCCAGGTGCCGGCGGTGTTCAAGGGCCTGACCGTGCAGCAAAACCTCACGGTCGCCCACAACCGGACCACGAGTCCGATCCGCAACATGTTCGTCCTGCGCGACGGCGCCGCGCAGACGCGCGTGCGGCAGGTTGCGACACAGGTCGGTCTGGCGCGGCGCCTGCGGGACAAGGCCGAGGAGCTCTCCCACGGCGAGACGCAGTGGCTTGAGATCGGCATGGTGCTGATCCAGAACCCCCAGGTCCTGCTGATGGACGAGCCCACGGCCGGCATGACCGCGCAGGAGACCTACAAGACCGGCGAGATCTTCAACAGCCTGAAGGGCTCGCACACGCTGCTGGTCGTCGAGCACGACATGGGGTTCGTGCGCCAGATCGCCGAGCGCGTAACCGTGATGCACATGGGCCGGTTTCTCGCCGAGGGGACCATCGCGGAGATCGAGAACGACAGCGAAGTCCGGCGCGTCTATCTTGGCAAGGAAGGCAAGGCCTCCCATGCTTGAGCTGCGCGACGTCACCTCCTATTACGGGTCGACCCCGATCATCCAGGGCTTGTCGCTCGATCTCGCGAAAGGCGACCTGCTGTCGGTGATCGGTCGCAACGGGGTCGGCAAAACCACCCTCGCACGAACCATCCTGGGCCTGACCACGCGCGTCACCGGATCCATCCGGATCAACGGTCAGGAAGTTGCCCAGTTGCCCACCCATCGGCGTGCGGCGGCGGGCATCGGCTACATCCCCCAGGGCCGCGGGATCCTGCCGAAATTCTCGGTCCGGGAGAACATCCTGCTGGGCACCTTCGCGCGCAAGGATGGCAATGCCGAAGTGCCCGCGAAGGTCCTCGATCTGTTTCCCTATCTCGCCGACAACCTCGACAAGAGCGCCGGCATCCTGTCGGGCGGCCAGGCCCAGCAACTCGCCATCGCGCGCGCGCTGGCCACGGATCCGAGCCTCCTGATCCTCGACGAGCCCACCGAGGGAATCCAGCCCAACATCGTCGAGCAGATCCAGCAACTCGTCATCAGCCTGAACCGCCAGCTCGGCATCACCGTGATCCTGATCGAACAGAACGTGGAGTTCGCCAAGAACGCCGCGACCCGCTTCGTGATCATGGACAAGGGGGCCATCGCGGCCAAGGGCCCGGTGGAGGATCTGAGTGACGACCTGATCGAGCAGCACCTGACCATCTAGACCAGTGGCCAGGTACGACATGCAGGAGAGAGACACCAGTCGACGCGCCGTCGCGCAGCTGGATCAGCGGGCGCACCGATACCACGACGGCCCTGCATCGATGTTCAAACGTGGCTTACCCATCTCATGAGGAGACTCGAATGATTCGGATTCCAAGGAAGGGCACACCGGAGTACGACCGGCTCGTGGCAGAACACGAGGCGTGCATGAAGTCCATGAAGGGTGTTGCGGGTTGCTCCGTGCTGATGTGCGAGACACCGGGCGACACGACCGTGGTCACGGGCGGCATCCACGAGGATCTGCTCCTGAATCGCGTCCTGCTGCGCATGCGGACCCTGCCCGCCAAGAACAAGCTGGTGGTGATCTGCACCAAGCTCGAGAAGGAATGGCGCATCGGCAGGCTGTCCGGCATCCGCGGCGTGCCGCCGGAACTGGTGGACGAACGCGTGTTCTCCGACGAGCAGGAGGTGCAACACGCGATCTTCCTGATGCGACTGGAGGAGATGGCCGAATTCGATGGCATGCCGGAGCACTTCCACGAAGGCTGGAAGCGTCGCTCCGACAACTGGACCGCCACCTGATCGACCGATCCCACTCGCGACCACATCGCAAACAGAAGGAGACCACAACATGCGACTCACAGGTTATGCCGACAAGTTCGGCGTCCATCCAGGGGACAAGATCAAGTTCTTCGTGAACTGCGACGGCCCGAAGAAGTACAAGGCCGAGATCGTCAAGATGATCAACGGTGACACCAATCCGCGCGGGCCGGGCTTCATCGAGAAGCCGATCAGCGTCTCGGTGAACGCCGAATACACCGGGCGCAAGCAGGTCGTTCACAGCGGCTCGTATGGCTATGTGCTCGACAACATCCGTTTCAAGCTCGACAGCTTCACGCTCCAGTGCTGGATCTGGCCGACGACGCCGAAGACGCACCCGAAGTACTGGAAGCACGGCCCGCAGGGACTGGTCACGAAGTGGTCCGCGGCCGAAGGCGGCTACGGGCTGTTTATCAACGAGGCCGGCTGTGCCGAGCTGCGCGTGAATGGCGTCAAGCTGGCCACCAGCGCGCCGCTGCGCGATCACGCCTGGCATTTTCTCGCGGCCACCTTCGATGCGAAGACCGGCGAGGCGATTCTGTATCACGAGCCCCAGATCACCTATGCGCTCGATCCCGAGATTGCGCCGGTGACGACCACCATCAAGGAGAAGGTCAGGAACAGCGGCATCCCGTGCGTCATCGCCGGCTTTGTCGGTGACAGTGCCGGCGGCGTGAAGGCCGCGTCCTCGGTGCCGAAGGGAATCGTGATCTCCGGTCACTACAACGGCAAGATCGACAGCCCCCGCGTCTGCAACCGGGCGCTGTCCCGGCTCGAGATCGAGACCATGAAGCTCGGCGCACAGACCGGCCTGGACGAGCGCCGTGGCAGCGGCCCCACCCCGAAGCTCTCCGAGTGCATCGTCGCCGCGTGGGATTTCAGCGTCGGCATCAACACGATCGTCGCCGCGGACAAGGGGCCGTACCTGCATCACGCCAGCATCGTCAACTGCCCGACGCGCGCGATGACCGGCTACAACTGGTCCGGCCATGAATTCGACTGGAAGCATGCGGCCGGCCAGTACGGCGCGATCCACTTCCATGACGACGACGTGGACGATGCCCGCTGGGATGTGGATTTCGAATGGGAGGTCCCCAAGGACCTGAAGAGCGCGTGCTATGCCGCGAAGCTCACCACCAACGAAGGCGACGAGGACTATGTTCCGTTCTTCGTGGTGCCGCATGTCGGGCAGGAGACGGCGAAGATCGCCGTCATGATGCCCACGATCAGCTACATGGCCTACGCGAACGAGCACCTCGCCAACAATGCGGGCGGCGCCGAGTTGCTGGTGTACCGCGTGCCGATCATGCAGCACCAGAACATGTTCCTGTCGGAGCACCGTGAGTACGGCGGATCGATCTACGACACGCACACCGACGGCAGCGGCCTTTGCCTGTCGTCGCGTCTGCGCCCGATCCTGAGCGTGCGCCCCAAATACGACCACTTCCTGAGCCAGTCGCCGTGGCAGTATCCGGCGGACCTGCACCTGATCTACTGGCTGGAGGTCAACGGCTACAACTACGACGTGATCACCGACGAGGACGTGAACTACGACGGCCTCGCCCGGATCAAGGGCTACAACGTCGTGATCAGCGGCTCCCACCCGGAGCACAACACCGGGCCGCAGCTCGATGCCTTGCACAACTACACGCAGCAAGGCGGCCGGTTCATGTACATGGGCGCCGACGGCTGGTACTGGGTGCATTCCTATCACCCTGGATACGACCATCTGGGCCGCGGCGTGATCACCGAGATGCGTCGCTGCGAGTCCGGCATCCGCACCTGGCGCGCCGACCCCGGCGAGTACTACCACCAATCGACCGGCGAACTCGGCGGGATGTGGCGCTATCGTGGCCGATACCTGCACACCGTCGCGGGCACGGGCATGTCTTCCGAAGGTTTCGACATCTCGACCTACTACAGCCGGACACCGGAGAGCAACGACGCGCGCGTCGCGTGGGCATTCGAAGGTATCGGTTACGACGAGAAGCTGGGTAACTTCGGCCTCGTGGGTGGCGGCGCAGCCGGCACCGAACTGGATATCGTCGACACCATGCTCGGGTCTCCTCCGCATACCCTGGTGGTGGCAACGTCGGCTGGCAGGCACACCGAAGGCTACCTGCTCGTCATGGAGGATTTCGGCTTCAACCAGCAAGGCCTGGACGGAACGCAGCATCCTCGCGTGCGCTCGGACATCGCCTATCACGAGACCCCGAATGGCGGCGGCTGCTTCGCGTTCAGTTCCATTGCATTCTGCGGATCGCTTCCCTGGAACAACGGTGACCCGGCGAAGAACAATATCTCTCGCCTGGTCAAGAACGTGCTCGATCGCTTCATGAAGGACGGCCCGTTGCCGCCGCCACCCCAGGATGCCTTCAAGCATCGCGGGCGCGCCGACTACGATCCGCCCGGCAACAAGGTCTCGAGTTCCCGGGGCGGTTGAGCCCGACGCCGGTCCGGGCACCACCCGGGCCGACGAAGGAATCCGGAAGCAAGACACACTGGCGCGCTCGCGCCTGTGTGTCCTACCGACAGCGAGGAACGCATGGCACTCCAACCCTTGCTTGGTTACTACGACCAGGGACACGATCTGACCGGTCGTGCTTTCTACGATTCAGCGCTGAAGCCGTTCGGCCTCGGCACCACGCTCCCGCCACTTGCCTATCGCTCGAAGGCGTTCGCCGAACTCGAGGACGAGAAGATCTGGACGCGCGCCTGGGTCTGCATGGGACACCAGGACCGGATCCCCGATGTCGGCGACATCCTGCCGTTCACGATCGGAAGCCATGGTGTTCACCTTCGCCGCCGCGCAGACCTGGGCCTTGAGGGTCATTTCAATTTCGCGCAGCACGGCGGGTGCCGCTTCGTGCCGCGCCAGTGCCAGACCGGCAGGAAGACGACCTGCTCCTTCACCTCCTGCGGACACTCGCGCGACCGCGATGTGATGCACGCCGAACCGGGCGGTGTCGAGACGCCGGAGATGTACATGTACCTCGGCAACAATCCCGACAAGCTGATCCCGGTGCAGATTGCCGCGCTGGGCACGCTGGCATTCGCCAATCTCGATGTCGACCGACAGGATCTCGGAGACCAGCTGGGAAGCCTGGCCTCGCCCCTGCGCCACTATCTCGCGTCCGGCATAAATCGCGTCGGCCGCTTCCAGCGCGTCGGCGATTTCAACTGGAAGCTGTTCCCGCGCAGCGTGCTCGAACCGGTCAGCGCCACGACCATGCCGCCATCGGACACGGCTGCATCGCACGCTGCATCGGCGCCCCCGACGGAGGCCTTCTGGGGGATCTCCTTCGATGCGGCCGACGAACAGACCCGTCCCCTGGAACTGCACGATGCCCGGCTTCCGGCGCTCGACCGGGGACCGGGCTCCCACGTCATCTGGATCTACCCCAACCTGCTGCTGCAGCTGCATGACCGCTGGATGTCGACGGTGATCGTGCAGCCGATCGGATTGACCGAAACCCTGCTCCAGGTCGACGTCTTTCAACGCGATCATGGCGCCGGCGCCGAGGCGACCGGGGTACCCGACGAAACCATGAGCGCCGCGGTCGCGGCGATCGACCTGTGGTCCGGTCGGGCCGCACGCGCCCAGCGCGACATCGCCGGCAACGACAATCCGTCACCGTTCCTGTCGCAGCGGATTGACGACCAACCCGCGACCTTCGAAACGTGCGAGATGGCTCTCGATCTCCAGCGATTTGTCGTCGAGCGACTGCTCGCGCGCCACGAGTATGTGTCGCGACCGCTCTACACGAATCCCGGTCGCTCGCTCAACGCCAGCGTCAACGCGGGCGCGGGTTGACGTCGCGGGCCGCACAGGCGATCGAATCCTCCGGTGCCATTGGCACCGGTTCACCACAAGACCAACTCAAGCGAGGCAAACACATGAGCATGGACCATGCACTCGAGAACTATCGCCAGGGCAACTACCCGGCGGCGCTGGAGCACTGGCTGCCGCTGGCCGAGAACGGCGACGCAGACAGCCAGGCGTGGATCGGGACACTCTACGAAGGCGGTCTCGGCGTGGAGGTCTCCGACGCGAAGGCGTTCGAGTGGTACCTGCGCTCGGCCCAGGCCGGCAACCGGCTCGCGCAGAACAACGTCGGCGCGATGTACGGGCTCGGGAAGGGTGTGGACCAGAGTTTTGCGGACGCCGCCAAGTGGCTGGCGAAGGCCGCCGAACAGGGCGACACGCATGCGATGTTCAATCTTGCGGTCTTTCACATGAAGGGGCAGGGCGTCGACCGCAACGTCGACATCGCGCTATCGTGGTACCGGCGGGCGGCAGAACTGGGGCACACGCCATCGCAGGCGCGACTCGGCTATCTCTACTGCGGCAACGATGACGTTCCCAAGAACCGGATCGAGGCCTTCGTCTGGCTGACGCTCGCCGCGAATCACGGGGCGGGGCACGCCCTGAACGCCCTGGAGCCGGTGCAGGAACAGATGTCGCTGGAGGAGAAGCAGGCGGCCCAGGCGCGTCTCGGCGGGTTCCTCGGCAGGCGCGTCGCGGACCCGGCCAGGGCGTCCTAACCGAATAGCACCGAGCTACGCGCCGACCCTACGGTGAGTCACTCGTGCCGTACACGATGACCGACAGCAACTCGATGGGCGTTTCGAGCAGCTTCTCCGGGCCGTGGGGCACATCACCGCGAAAGGTCAGGACATCGCCACGCTCCAGCAGGTACGTCTGCTGGCCATGGCGATACTCGATGCGTCCCTTGAGCACATAGATGAACTCGGTACCAGGGTGCTCGAAACTCGGAAAAACCTCCGAGGCATCGTTGATCGTCACCAGGAACGGCTCGAAACTGCGGCGCGGACCCTTATCGTACGACAGCAGGTGATAGGTGTGGCCGCTGCGGGTGCCCCGGCGCACGACCTCGATGCCCTCACCATTCTTGACGAACTTCGCACCGCCCTCCGGCAGATCGAAATCGCGGAACAGATCTCCCACCGGCACGCCGAGCGCCCGCCCCACCTTGCCCAGCGTATCGAGGCTCATCGCCACCTGCCCGTTCTCGATCTTCGACAACATGCCCTGGCTGATGCCCGCCTGAGTCGCGGTCTCGCCCAGGGTCAAATCGTTCTTGAGCCTGAGTTCGCGGACCCGGGTACCGAGAAATCGGTAGAGCTGCGCTTCGTTCGCGGACATGGTGTGTTCTCCGGTTCGGAACCTCGGTTGGTCAGGCTCCTGGAATCCAGTTCGTGCCGGCAAGCGGCAAGTTGGCCATCGCCGCCGCCTCGATCGTCAGCGCGACGAGATCCTCGCGTTCCAGGTTGTGCACGTTCGACTTGCCGCACGCCCGGGCGATGGTGGTCAGCTCCATGTTCATGGTCTTGAAGTAATTCTTCAGGCGCTTGGCGGCAACTGCGGGCTCGAGACGCTGTTCCAGCAGCGCATCCTGGGTGGTGATGCCGACCGGACACCGCCCGGTATGGCAGTGATGGCAGAAGCCGGGCGCGGTGCCGAGCACCGCATAATCGCTTTCAGCCGAGTGCGCCACGCCATCGCCGAACCAGCTGTCGTGGTTGCAACCCATCGCGATGAGCGCGCCCTGGCCGACCGAGACAGCATCCGCGCCCATCGCCAGCGCCTTGGCAACGTCGGCGCCGGTACGGATACCGCCGGAGATCACCAGTTGCACCTTGCCACGCATGTCCATTTCCTCGAGCGCTTCGACCGCCTGGCGCAATGCCGCGAGCGTCGGGATGCCCACGTTCTCGATGAACACGGTCTGGGTCGCAGCGGTTCCACCCTGCATGCCGTCGACCACGACCACATCCGCACCCGCGTGCACGGCGAGCTTCACGTCGTGGTAGACACGGGTCGCGCCTATCTTCACGTAGATCGGTATCTGCCAGTCGGTGATCTCGCGCAGTTCGTTGAGCTTGATCACGAGGTCGTCGGGGCCGGTCCAGTCCGGATGCCGACAGGCCGAGCGCTGGTCGATGCCTTCCGGTAGGGTGCGCATCTTGGCCACGCGCGGATTGACCTTCTGCCCCAGCAACATCCCGCCGCCGCCAGGCTTGGCGCCCTGCCCGATCACCAGCTCGATGGCGTCGGCGCGGCGCACGTCGTCCGGATTGAAGCCGTAGCGCGACGGCAGGCATTGGTAGACCAGCGTCTTCGACGACTCGCGTTCTTCCTGGGTCATGCCGCCATCCCCGGTGGTCGTCGACGTGCCCAGCGCCGTCGCCGCACGACCGAGCGCCTGCTTCACCCGCGCAGAGAGCGACCCGAAGCTCATGCCGGCAAAGGTGATCGGGATATCGAGCTCGACCGGCTTCTTCGCGAAGCGCGTGCCCAGCACCGTCTTGGTCGTGCATCGTTCGCGATACCCCTCGAGCGGATACCGCGAGGCGGAGCCGGCCAGGAACACCAGGTCGTCGAAGCTCGGCAGATGACGCTTCGCACCTAGACCGCGGATCTCGTACAGGCCGCTCGCGGCCGCGTGATGGATGTAGTCGATGACCCGGCGATCGTAGCCGGCGGACTCCTCGCGCTGGATGCGGTGCGCAGCGCTGGCGGAAACGGGATCGAATGGCTTGTTCATGTGGTCACTCAGGGGTTGGGTCGGCGCGTACGGATCAGTATTCCTGGTTGGCATCGGCGTTCCAGTGATACAACTGGCGTGCCGACGCAACGCGTTTGAACTCTGCCGGGTCGTAGGCGAGGCCCGCCCGCCGCAGCAGGTCACCGACACCGGCAATATCGGCGGCGCCCATCGGCTCTTCGCGAGCATCCGCGCCCAGCGACTTGATCCGTCCCCGCACGTACAGAACAGCCTCGTAGAGCGAATCGCCGAGCGCATCGCCGGCGTCGCCGCAGACCACGAGCCTGCCAGCCTGCGCCATGAAGGCGGAGTAGTTGCCGACGCCGCCGCCGACCACGATGTCGATACCCTTCATCGAGATACCGCAACGCAGGCTGGCATTGCCTTCGATCACCAGCAGTCCGCCGTGGCCGGTTGCCCCGGCGGATTCGGACGCGAAGCCCTTCACCCGCACCATGCCCGACATCATGTTCTCGGCCACACCCCAGCCCACGTTGCCGTGAACCGTGATCGAGGCGTGCTTGTTCATGCCGCCGAGGTAGTAGCCGCCATGGCCCTGCACGTCGATCTCGACCGGATGGTTCACGCCGACCGCGATGCTGTGGGCCCCCTTGGGGTTGAGAACCTCGACCCGCCGCACGCCGCTCGCCGCCAGGTCAGTGTGCAGAAACTGGTTCAGCTCGCGCGTCGAACCGCCTTCGAGATCGAAGGTGCGGGTGGTCGCCGGCGAGCGGTCGAGCATCACACTTTCCATACGTAGAGCTCCTCCGGCATCGGTTCGAAGAGGTGGGCATTGTTGACGCCCGGCAGATGCGCGAGCCCGCGGAACTCCGAGGCGATGGCGACGTAATCGTCAGTCTCGGCAACGATCGCGGGTTTGCAGGCGAAGGCATCGCGCACCAGCGCGAGTTCGGTGTCGGTCCCGATGAGGAACGTGTAGAAGCCGTCGAGCTCGCGAAAGCCCTGGCGCAGCGCGTCCTCGAGCGAATCGCCTTCGCGCATGCGCCACTCGAGGAACCGGGTTGCGGCCTCGGTGTCGTTGTCGGTCTCGAACACGATGCCGCGATGCTCCAGCTTGCGCCGGATCATGTACGGATTCGAGATCGTGCCGTTGTGCACCAGGCAGAAATCCTCGCCCGCGGTGAACGGATGGGCACGATCCGGCGTGACCGCCGATTCGGTAGCCATGCGCGTGTGCCCGACGACGTGGGTGCCAGACAGCTTGCGAAAGTCGTAGCGCAGCGCGATCTCGCTCGGGTGGCCGATATCCTTGTAGACATCGATCACACGGCCGGCGGAGAGCACGTGCAATTGCCCGAAGTGCTCCTGCGTCCATTTCTTGACCGCGGCGGGCGCCTCGTCGCACACCAGCACGGCATGATTGCCCGTCACCGCCAGTTGCGCTTCGGTGCCGAAGCGCTCGATGAATCTCGCCTCGAATCCCGACCAGTCGTAGCCCCATATCGGCGCGTGGATGCTGTACTTGCGCTGCACTCCACTGAGCTGGTCGGTGAACACGGCCAGACCGGCCGACTCGGGCCCGCGCGCCGCCATCTCATCGAGGATGGGCGTCATCAACTCGCCGAGCCGGGGCCGCAGCGCCGGGTTCTTGATCAGAAGTCCTACGATTCCGCACATGTCATGTCTCCCACGGTGCCCACAACCGGCCCCCCCGAGGACACCGGCCCCCTCGAGGAGGAAGGCGTAGCGCAGCGGAGCCTGGGGGTGGACGTTTCATTTCAGAAGAATTCAAGGTACCGCTCGACCTCCCACGCCGACACATGGCGCGAGTACTCCACCCATTCCATGCGCTTGAGCCGGATGAACTCTGCCGCCAGATCGCGACCGAGCGCTGTGCACAGGACGTCGTCCGCTTCGAGTGCATCCAGGGCCTCGCTGAGGTTCTGCGGCAGGACCTTGATGCCGGCGTCGGCCAGTTGCTTCGGCGACCACTCGTAGAGGTTTTCGTTGACCGGCGCACCCGGATCGACCTTGTTCGCGATGCCGTCCATGCCGGCGCCGATCACTGCGGCCGTCACCAGGTAGGGATTGATCGCGCCATCCGGCAGGCGCAGTTCCAGGCGCCCGTACGGCACCCGGACCATGCAGGTGCGGTTGTTGTCGCCGTAGGCGATGTAGGCCGGCGCCCAGGTCGCGCCCGACAGCGCGCGGCCGACCACGAGCCGCTTGTACGAGTTGACCGTCGGTGCGCACAGCGCGGTCAGGCCGGGCGCGTGTGCCAGCAGGCCGCCCAGGAACTGGTACGCCATCTTCGACAGCCCGAGGCCCTGCTTGTCCTTGTCGTCGTGGAACAGGTTCGCGGTCTTGCCGTCGCCCATCGACAGATGGAAGTGCGAACCGGTGCCGGTGCGATTCGAGAACGGCTTGGGCATGAAGGTCACGATCAGGCCCATCTGGTGGGCGATTTCCGACGCTGCCATCTTGAGGAAGATGATGCGGTCCGCCGAGGTCAGCGCGTCCGAGTAGGTGAAGTTCACCTCGAACTGGCCGTTCGCGTCTTCGTGATCGATCTGGTACACGTCGATGCCCACCGCGCGCAGCGACTGCGTGAACTTGTCGAGAAACGCGGCGCTGCGCGCCAACCCCTTGTAGTCGTAGCAGGGCTTCTCGAGGGTATCGGTGTCATCGCACGGCGCGATGCTGCCATCGGGCGCGCGCTTGAGCAGCATGAACTCGGGTTCGATACCGGTGAAGAGCGTGAGGCCCTTGGCCGTGAGCTGGTCGAGCTGCAGCTTGAGCGCGTACCGCGAGTCGTACGCGTACGGTTTGTTGTTGGTGTAGCCATAGGTCGCCATGCGCGCGAAGCCCGGCATCCAGGGCATCGCCTGCAACGTGGTGAGGTCGCCCTTCGCCATGTAGTCCGGGCCGTGCGGGCCCATGCCGAAGCCCCAGAGCGCGAAGCCGGCGAAACCGGCGCCGTTCTCGAGGACCATGTCGAGGTGCTCGACCGGCACCGCCTTGGCCTTCGCCGTGCCGTGGATGTCCACGAACTGCGCGAGGATGTAGCGGATCTCGTTGTCCTTGAAGAACTTCCTGGCCTGTGCGGGTGTCATCGGCGGCTTCCCCTCGCGATTGCAGTGGTGGGTGGATCAGGTGGCGGTATCGGCGAACAAGCTGGCGATGCCGACCGGACCACCGCCGAGTTCCTCGGCGATGCCGATGAGCGTTTCCCAGAAATACGGACCCATGGTGCCGTCGCACCAGACGCGGTAGCACGGCACGGTGCCGCGATCGTCGCGCAGCACCGTCACCGACACGCCGACCATCTGGGTGAGAGTCACGATGGAATCGGCCGCCGATTGCGAGGCGAAGTCGGCGTTGCAGGTCTGCACCAGGAGTTCGTTCACGGCGGCCCCCGCCAGCGCCAGCGCGCAGTCCTGGCGTATCACCGGATAGACGCCGGGCTCGCCCGCCTGCAGCTCGGCTCGCAGTCGCGCGGCCGCGACGTCGTCGCAGCCGTCTTCGATCAGGAACTCGGTGCGGGCGAGCCGTGCGACCAGTCCGCCGCCGGCATGGGTCCAACTGTTGGCCGCCGCCGGGACCGGCACGTTGCGAGCCGCGAGCCAGGCTTCGGCACCGGGCCCTTTCAGGCCGGCACGCACCAGCGCCGACACGTCGCAGATGCCGATCGTTGCCTTCCAGGTGTCGCGTTCACCCGGGAACCGCGCGGGCACCGGCATGCCGTGCACCTCGCGCAGTTCGGGCTTGCGACCGGCAACCGCAACGGCGAGCGGACTCGTGCGCATCGTGGCGGTCATGCCAGCTTCTGGCGTGCGCCAGCCGGATCGTAGAACGGGGTCGGAGCCACCTTGGCCTGCACCATCAGGCCACCGTCGGCGCGGATGAAAAAAGGCGTGGCGTCCACGGCAAGATCGGGCTCGACGAAGGCAAGGCCGATATGACGCTGAAGGGCGTCGCTCCAGGCGATGCTGGTGACCCGGCCCGCGATGTTGCCGTCGCGGATGACGAGGTGACATTCCTTGGGCACGGGGCCGCCTGGTGCGACCGTGAGATCGAATCCCACCAGACGTTGCCGGACCGCGCCCTTGCGCACGATCTCGACGCTGCGCTTGCCGACGAAAAACGGCTTGTCGGTCTTGACCGCCCAGGTCAGACCTGCCTGGTCGGGCTGCGTCAGACCGTCGGTATCCTGGCCGACGATGATGTGGCCCTTTTCCAGACGCAACAGGCGCTGCGCCTCGACACCGAAAGGCCGCACACCGGCGTCGGCAGCCATGATGGCGTCCCAGACCCTTGCCGCCTGATCGGCCGGCACGTGGATCTCGTAGCCGAGTTCGCCGACGAACCCGACCCGCATGAGGCGGCAGGTGACACCGGCGACTTCGCCGATGCGCACCGCAAGATAGGGGAACGCCGCGTCTGCAAGATCGAGGGCGGTGAGTCCCGCAAGCACCGCGCGCGAACCCGGCCCGGCCAGATTCATCGCCGCGAAGGCGCCGGTGGCATTGACGATGCCGATGCGCAGGCCCCACATGGCATTCAGGCGCTGGAGCTCACGATAGACCGTGGCCGCGCCGGTGGTCGTGGTGGTGAAATAGAAGTGCTCGGGCGCCAGCCGGGCAACCACGCCGTCGTCGATGACCACGCCGGCTTCGTCGAGCATCACCGCATAGCGGGTCATGCCGACCTTCAGGTTGGCGAAGCGCGCGGTGTAGACACGCTCGAGGAACTCGCCGGCATCGGGACCGAACAACTCCATCTTGCCGAGCGTGCCGACGTCGATGAGGCCGACCGCCTTGCGCACCGCGGCGGCTTCCTCGCGCACCAGTTCGATACGGGTCTTGTCCGGCGCGGCGTAGTACTCGGGACGAAGCCAGATGCCGGCTTGCATCCAGACCGCGCGCAAGGCCTCGTGCCGGGAATGCAGCGGGGTCTCGCGATGCGGGCTGAAGCCGCGTCCGGCCAGGTGCGACATCGGCACCGGGTGGAAGAACGGGCGCGCGGTGGTGGTCCCGATGTCGCCCGGGGTGCGGCCACGGATGCGCGCGAGAATCCGGATGGCGTTCATGTTCGAGTGCTTGCCCTGCGACGCCCCCATGCCCACCGTCGTGTAGCGCTTCATCAGCTCGATATTGTCGAAGCCTTCCTGCGCGGCGTTGTAGAAGTCGCGCAACTGCAGGTCTTCGTCGAAGTCGATGAAATTCTTGCCCGAGGCGTGTTCCACGATCGGCCACGGGTGCGACGGCGACGTGGTTTCAGTGGGGCGATCGGTGATGCGCGAGGTGGCGGCGAACCCGAGAAAGCGCGCCGCCTCGGCCCCGGCGCGTTCGCCATCGAGCAGCTTGGCTTCGAGCGCAAACACGCCGTTGACCCGGCCCGCCGCGAACATGCCTGCCGGCAGTTCGCGGGGTACAAACTGCTGCACCGTCGTGTCGAAACCCATGCGGGTCCCGGCCTGATACAGCAGCGGTGCGGCCGGCGCCCAGCCCACGCTCATGAGCAGGCCATCGCACGCGATGCGCTGCGGTGCCGAGGTCTGCGGCCTGCCATCGGCATCGGTCGGGCACACCACCACCGCGGCCAGGCGATTGCCCCCCTCGGCCTCGAACACGCAATGGCCTTCGAGCACCTGGATGCCGAGCTGCCTGGCGCGGGTCGGCAGGTCGGAGGCGTCGCCCTCGGGGCGCAGATCGACGATGGCGGGAACCCCGATGCCCTGGGCCAGCAGATCCAGCGCCGCCACGTAGCCATCGGCATTTGCCGTCAGCACCACCGCGTTGTCCATCGGCTTGACGCCGTAGCGGTAGATGAGACGCTGCGCGGCCGACGCGAGCATGACCCCGGGAAGGTCGTTGTTACGGAATACGGCCGGCTGTTCGTAGGCGCCACCAGCCACCAGCACGGCGCGCGTGCGGAGTTTGGTCATGCGCTTCGCATCGACCAGCGGCACCCAGTGATCGGCGTACCACCCTGCAGCGAGAGTGCTGGTCCGTACCGAGACATTCGGCAATTCGGCCAACTGCGATTCGAGCGCTCGCAGCCGCGCCAGCGTGTCGTCGTTGCCGCCGCGCTGGTAGCCGAGCGAGCCGCCGATGCGCGCGTTCTCGTCGACCAGCACGACTTTCGCGCCAGCGCGCGCAGCGGTCAGTGCCGCCATCAAGCCGGCAGGCCCTGCTCCCACCACCAGCAGGTCGGCGAAGTCATAGCGCTTCGGGGTGCGCACGTGCGGCGCGTCGAACTCCACCCGGCCCAGGCCGGTGATGCGGCGAAACAGCCGCTCCCAGAACGGAAACAGTGCCTTCGGCTTGTGGAACGCCTTGTAATAGAAGCCCACCGGCAACAACCCGCCGAACCAGCCGAGCAGGCGTGCGCGATCGACGTCGACCCCGCCGTGGGTGTTGACCGCGGTGAGATTCAGCGCGGCCTCGAGCGGCTCCACGTCGGCCCGCAAATTGAGCCGTGGGCCCGCCTGCATCAGCGCGTTGATATCGTGATTGGCCATCGACAACAGACCGCGCGGGCGGTGGTACTTGAAGCTGCGACCGAGAATACGCACGCCGGCGGCCCACAGTGCGCTCGATGGTGTGTCGCCGTCGAATCCGGAAAAGGCCTTGCCTTCGAAGGTGAAAGCGAGCCGCCTGGTCCGGTCGATCCATTCGCCAGCGATGACAGGCAGACGTCCGGGCGGTGCCGGGGTGGTGCTCGCCCCGATGTCCGGTGCGCCCGCCGTAACCGGGCGCTGGGTGGAGAAGGTCATGCCGCCTTACCGTCCGCCGCCGGCGGCAGGTCGCCGGGGAGCCAGGTGCGCAGCACACGGTCGGTCACGGTATCGCGCTCGGCGTGAAACCAGGTGCCGCTGGCGATGTGATACCACCACTCCACCTTCACGCCGGGAACCCCGCTGCGGTTGAATACATAGTGTGCCCACTCGATATCGGAGCAGGTGTCGGCCGGCATCGACCGGATCTCGCCGCCGTAGGCGAACTCGGATACCGGGCGAACCCCGTTTACCGGGCAGCGCAGCAGCTTCATGTGCGTCCCGCCTCGGCCCCGTGGGGCGCCGACCTCGGCGCGCGACCCGCGAGGCCCTGCGAGCCCGCCAGGTGAACGAAGGGCATACCCGAAGCGAAGGGGCCCCGTCCGCAGGGTCCCCCGAGGAACGGGGCGCCCCCTCGAGGGGGAAGGCGCAGCGCAGCGCAGCCTGGGGGTGGGCGTTTCATTTCAATGCCCCACGCTGGCGGCACCCTTCTCGCCGGTGAGCTCGTAGCGCTCGAAGCGCGCCAGGCCGAACCCTTCGATCAGAGGATGGTTGCGGTCATTGGCCAGCGTGTACGACATGGTCTTGCCGCACACCGGCGTTGCCTTGAAACCCCAGGTGCCCCAGCCCGAATCGAGGTAGAACCCGGTCACCGGCGTCTTGCCCATGATCGGCGCGAAGTCAGGGGTCATGTCCGCCATGCCGGCCCATTGCCGGTTGATGCGGGCGTTCGACAGGAACGGGAACAGGTCCAGCATGTGTGCCGAGAGCCCCTCCACGAAGTCGAGCGTGGACCGGGTCGAATGCAGTTCGTAGGGGTCGAGCGAGGCGCCCATGACCAGTTCGCCCCGCGCGGACTGGCTCACATAGATATGCAGGCTGCCCGACACCAGGATGGGATCGAGCCACGGCTTCTGCGGTTCGGTCACCATGGCCTGCAACGGATGAATGTAGATCGGCGTGCGCAGCCCGACCATGTCGCACACGCGCGGGGTGAACCCGGCCACGGCGCACAGGACCTTGCGCGTGGAAATGTAGCCCTTCGAGGTCCGAACGCCCTTGACCTGCCCGGCCTCGACATCGATGCCGAGCACTTCGGTCTGCTGATGGATCTCGACGCCGCGCTGGTCGGCGCCGCGCCCATAGCCCCAGGCAACGGCATCATGTCGGGCGATCGCGCCGGGCGCATGGTAGAGGGCCCCCATGATCGGCGCGTGACCGCCGCAGCTCAGATCCATCTGCGGACAGGCCTTGCCGACGGCGTCGGGGCCAACCAGTTCGCTGTCGATGCCGAAGTGCTTGTTGACCTCGGCCCGCCAGCGCATGGTCCGCACCGCAGAATCAGTGTGGGCGAGCGTGAAGTGGCCGCGCGTGGAGTAGAAAAGGTTGAGGTCGAAGTCCTGGGCGAGGTCCTGCCACAGACGCACCGACTGATCGTAGAAGGCAACACCCTCGGGCGTGAGGTAGTTCGACCGGATGATCGCGGTGTTGCGCCCGGTGTTGCCGCCGCCGAGATAGCCGCGGTCGAGCACCGCTACATTCGTCATTCCATGGTCGCGCGCCAGATAGTAGGCACTTGCAAGGCCATGCCCGCCGGCGCCGATGATAACGGCGTCGTACGTGTCCTTGAGCCGATCCGGCTCGCGGAACATGCGGGGTTCGGGATGCTTCGACGAGAACGCGAAGCGGAGTAGCTGATAAGGCATTGGCTGGCGATCGGAGGCGCGGGGTCGCTCGAAATGTTCTTGCGATGAATAATTGCTTCATATGATGAATGCTCGGCAGTACTCAAGTCAATCTCGACGCAGCAGTTCCGGGCAAGCGGGAACATCGACGAAATCCGGTTGCGCGATGCCGCGGTCAGCAGGCCCGCAGCGCGCCACCGGTGCCGGGCCGGGACTTGGGCAGCGCAGACCGTGGGCTATACTCCGCGTCCGAATTTTGCCCGGGCGAATGCCAAGGTTCAGCCTGAGCGCCACGGCCACCCGAATGAACGCTGCCCGATGACCGTCCCGCACCTGGTTACCTCCCTCACCGGCCCGATCCTGGAACTCGAAAGCCAGATCCTGCTGTCGCAACCGAGCATCGAGCACTGGCTGCGCGGCAAGTGGCAGGAACACACCTCGCCCTTCTACGCCTCGGTCGACCTGCGCAACGCCGGCTACAAACTGGCGCCGGTCGACACCAACCTGTTTCCGGGCGGTTTCAACAATCTCGCCCCCGAGTTCATGCCGTTGTGCGTGCAGGCGATCATGGTGGCGGTGGAAAAAATCTGCCCCGACGCCCGTGGCGTGCTGCTGATCCCCGAAAACCACACGCGCAATGCGTTCTATCTGCAGAACGTGGCATCGCTGCAATCGATTCTTCGGCAGGCCGGCATGAAGGTACGAATCGGCACGCTCATCCCGGAAATCACCGTGCCGACGCCGCTCGACCTGCCCAACGGCTCGAAACTGCTGCTCGAACCGCTGGTGCGCAAAGGCAACCGCATCGGCCTGGCGAATTTCGACCCGTGCACGGTCCTGCTCAACAACGACATGTCCGCCGGTGTCCCCGCAATATTGCGCAACCTCGAACAGACGGTGATCCCGCCGCTGCATGCCGGCTGGGCATCGCGCCGGAAGTCGAATCACTTCGCCGCCTACGATGAGGTCGCCACCGAGTTCGCCGCCCTGATCGGCATCGACCCCTGGTTCATCAATCCCTACTTCGGGGTTTGCGGCGAGATCGATTTCCAGGAGCGTACCGGTGAGGATTGCCTGGCGGGCTGGGTCGAAGATATCCTCGCCCGGACCGCCACCAAGTATCGCGAATACGGCATCGATCAACAGCCATTCGCGATCGTCAAGGCCGACGCCGGCACTTATGGCATGGGCATCATGTCGGTCCGGTCGCCGGACGAGGTGCGCGGCCTGAACCGCAAGCAGCGCAACAAGATGGCGGTGGTCAAGGAAGGCCTGGAGGTATCGCACGTGATGGTGCAGGAAGGCGTGCCGACGTTCGAGATCGTCAACGACGCCGTGGCTGAACCGGTGGTCTACATGATCGATCACTTTGTCGTGGGCGGGTTCTACCGCGTGCACACCGAGCGCGGCATCGACCAGAACCTGAATGCACCCGGCATGCAGTTCGTGCCGCTCGCCTTCGATTCGTGCTGCACGCAGCCCGACCTCGACGGCAATCCGCATGCCCCGCCCAACCGCTTCTACGCCTACGGTGTGGTCGCCCGCCTGGCACTGGTGGCAGCCGCGCTCGAACTCGAACGCACCGAACCGGCCTTCGCCGTCACCGCCTGAGCGCCGCGTGGACATCGCTTTCGTCCTCGATCCGCTAGCGGCGCTGAAGCCGTACAAGGATTCGTCGATCGCGATGATGCGTGCCGCCACCGCGCGCGGACACGGGGTTTACGCCCTCCATCCCGAAGACCTGTCGTGGCGCGCCGGTCGAGTCTTCGCCCGGGTGCGGCGCCTCGAGATCGCACTGCATGTCGACGAGCCCTGGTATGTCGTCGCCGACGCAGACGAATGCGAACTCTCGCGCTTCGACGCCGTGCTGATGCGCAAGGACCCGCCGTTCGACCTGGAATACGTCTACACCACATACCTGCTCGAGCTCGCCGAGGCGCACGGCGCCCGCGTCTACAACCGGCCCGCGAGCCTGCGCAATTTCAACGAGAAGCTGTCGATCGCGCGCTTCCCGCAGTTCACCGCACCAACACTGGTGACCCGTGATCAGACCTCGATCCGCGCCTTTCTCACCGAACACGGCGAGATCGTGGTCAAGCCGCTCGACGGCATGGGCGGATCGTCGGTGTTCCGTCTCGGTCGGCACGATCCGAATACCAGCGTGATTCTCGAAACCATCACCGCCGACGGTACCCGTACCGTCATGGCCCAACGCTACCTGCCCGACATCGCCAAGGGCGACAAGCGCGTGCTGCTGATCGATGGCGTGGCCGCCCCCTATGCGCTGGCGCGGATTCCGAAGCCGGGCGAGAGTCGCGGCAATCTCGCCGCCGGCGGGACCGGTGTGGCGCAACCGCTGAGTCCGCGCGACCACGAGATCGCGGCGGTCGTCGGCCCGGTCGCCCGTGAACACGGCCTGCTCATCGTCGGCCTGGACATCATCGGCGACCACCTCACGGAGGTCAATGTCACCAGCCCGACCTGCATGCGCGAGATTCTCGACCAGACCGGGTTCGACATCCCCGGCATGGTGATCGACGCCCTCGAAGCGCGCCCGCGCGCAGCGTAGAATCCGGAGCTTCCGGTTTCGGCGGACCTCGCATGGTCGGTATTCTCATCGTGGCGCATGGAACACTGGGCGAGAGCCTGATCCACTGCGCCAGTCACGTGATGGGCGCGCGCCCCGCGCAACTGATGCAGATCGGCATCACCACGCACGACGATCCGGCGCTGGTCTTTCCGCAGGCCTTGCGCCTGGTCAGGCAACTCGACCAGGGCCAGGGCGTACTCGTCCTCACCGATGTCTACGGCGCGACGCCGGGCAACATCGCCGCCCGCCTGCTGACATCCGAGCACGTCGAGGGCGTTGCCGGGGTCAACCTGCCGATGCTGGTGCGGGCGCTCACCTATCGCAACGAACCCCTGGATGTCGTCATCGCCAAGGCCATCTCCGGTGGCATCGATGGCGTCATCCGCATGCCGGTGGCGATCCAGAATGCAGCAACGGGACGTTGATATCGTCAACAAGCTGGGGCTGCACGCGCGTGCGTCCGCCAAGCTCACGCAACTCGCCGCAAAGTATCAGTGCGAAGTGTGGCTCACCCGCAATGGCCGCCGGGTGAACGCCAAGAGCATCATGGGCGTGATGATGCTGGCCGCGGCCAAGGGAACCAAGGTGGCCGTTGAAACCGACGGACCCGACGAAGCCGAAGCGATGCAGGCCCTGATGGAATTGATCGCGGCCCGGTTCGGGGAGGGCGAGTAGCGTCCCTGCGCAGCGCTTGAATCGCGTTGATCCGACCCCGAAACCGGCACCGCCACACATGAGCTTCACTCTCCACGGCATCGGCGTCTCCAGCGGCATCGCCATCGGCCGGGCGCACCTGGTCACCCACGCCCAGCTCGAGGTGCCGCACCTCGAGATCACCGAGGCCGATGTCGCGCAGGAGCAGGCGCGCTTCGAATCGGCGATCGGCCGGGTGCGGGGCGAGTTGTCACAACTGGCGAGCCACATCCCGCACAACGCGCCGGCCGAGTTCGGCGCGTTTCTCAACGTCCACCTGATGATCCTGGGCGACGAGATGATCGCGGCGGCACCGAAGGCCATGATCGCCGCGCAACTGTGCAATGCCGAGTGGGCGCTCAAGCAACAGATGGAGGCGCTGCTTGAGCAGTTCGATCGCATCGACGACCCCTACCTGCGCGAGCGCAAGACCGATGTGCGCCAGGTGGTCGAGCGCGTGCTCGCGGCGCTCATACTCGACACCACCAGCGCCGCCATCGCCTCGCCGGAGGACGGCAGCATCCTGGTTGCCCGCGATCTTTCGCCCGCCGATGTCATCCTGTTCAAGCAGCACCGGTTCGCGAGCTTCATCACCGACCTGGGCGGCACCACGTCGCACACCGCAATCGTCGCGCGCAGTCTGGGCATCCCGTCCATCGTCGCCCTGCACCACGCGCGCAAGCTGGTGCGCGAAGACGAATTGCTGATCGTCGATGGCGGCCATGGCGTGGTCATCGTCAACCCGGACGAAACCACGCTGGCCGAATATCGGCTGCGCCAGGACGAATGGGATCTCGACCGGCAGAAGCTGCAACGCCTCAAGACCACCCGCGCGGCCACGCTCGACGGTACCCGCATCGAACTGCACGCGAACATCGAGCTGCCCGGCGACGTCGACCAGGTGCGCACCGCGGGCGCAGCCGGTATCGGCCTGTTCCGGACTGAATTCCTGTACCTGAACCGGCGCGGCCTGCCGGACGAGGACGAGCAGTTCGAGGCCTATCGCAAGGTCGTGACCGAGATGGACGGGTTGCCGGTCACCATCCGCACCTTCGATCTGGGCGCCGACAAGGAACTGCACGGCACCGAACGGGTGTCGGCGAATCCCGCGCTGGGCCTCCGCGCGATCCGGCTATGCCTAGCCGAACCGCAGATGTTCCAGCGGCAACTGCGCGCGATCCTGCGGGCGTCGGCCTTCGGCAAGGTCAGGCTGCTGGTGCCGATGCTGTCGTCGCTGCACGAGCTGAACCAGACCCTGCAGGCCATTGCCGAGGCGAAACGCAGCCTCGAGGACGACGAGATCGCCTTCGATCCGGCGATCCCGGTCGGCGGCATGATCGAGATCCCCGCCGCGGCGCTCTCGCTCGGCATCTTCACTCGCAAGCTCGACTTCCTGTCGATCGGCACCAACGACCTGATCCAGTACACGCTCGCGATCGACCGCACCGATGACGCCGTGGCGCATCTCTACGACCCGCTGCACCCGGCCGTCCTGCAGCTGATCGCCGGCATCATCCAGGCTGGCGCCAAGGCCGGCAAGCCGGTGGCAGTGTGTGGCGAAATGGCCGGCGACCCCACGCTCACGCGTCTGCTGCTCGGGTTCGGCCTGCGCCAGTTCTCGATGCATCCGGCCAACGTGTTGTCGGTGAAGCGCGTGGTGCTCAAATCCGATCTCGATGAGGTCGCCCAGATCGCCAGGCGCATGCTGCGCACCGATGAGCCCGACAAGATGTACGCCCTGCTCGAAAAACTCAACGCAGGCTGAATGTGACCCACCCCCAGGCTGCGCTGCGCTTCGCCTTCCCCCTCCAGGGGGCGCAACATTCCTCGGGGAACCCTGCGGATGTTGCCCCAGGTGACGCCCACCCCCAGGCTTTGCTACGCTCCGCCTTCCCCCTCCAGGGGGCGCAACATTCCTCGGGGAACCCTGCGGATGTTGCCCCTTCGCTTGGCAGCAACCATCGTTACCTCCAAAAGTGAACCGGATGGAGATCGACACCGAGGCACTGCCGAAGCACCTCGAACGCAAGGTCGCGCCTTGCTACGTGGTGTTCGGCGACGAGCCCCTCCTGGTGCTCGAGGCCACCGACCGGATCCGGGCGGCGGCAGCGGCGGCCGGCTATTCGACCCGCGAGGTCCTGACGGCCGAGAAGGGCTTCGACTGGAGCCAGTTGCACGCGGCGGCCAACAGCCTGTCGCTGTTCGGCGATCGACGCATCATCGACCTTCGCATCCCGTCCGGCGCGCCCGGCAACGACGGCAGCGACGCACTGGCCGGCTTCGCGGCGCGGCTGCCCGATGATGCGGTCTCGCTGGTCACACTACCGCGCCTGGAGCGCAAGCAACAGTCGGCAAAATGGTTCGCGGCGCTGGCCGCGGTGGCGGTCGTGGTCCAGGCGCAAAAGGTCACGCTCGCCCGGCTGCCGGCGTGGCTGGCCGGACGCCTTGCCGCACAGGGCCATCAGGCCGATCACCAGACGCTCGATTTCATGGCTACGCGCGTCGAGGGCAACCTGCTCGCCGCCCATCAGGAAGTGCGCAAGCTGGCCTTGCTGTTTCCGCCCGGAAAGCTGTCGTTCGAGAGCGTCAAGGATGCGGTCCTCGATGTCGCCCGCTACGACGTCTGGGGTCTGGGCCCGGCCGTGCTCAAGGGGGAGTCGGCGCACTTCAGCCGGATGCTCGAAGGGCTGCGGGCCGAAGGCACCGGCCTGCCCCTGGTGCTCTGGGCGCTGGCCGAGGAGGTGCGGGCACTGCTCGCCGTGCACACCGCCAGCCGGCGCGGCGCCGCCGTGGCGCAGGTCCTGCGCGATCATAAAGTGTGGGGCGAGCGCCAGTCGCTGGTGCCACAGGCGGCGAAGCGCCTCGATGGCGCAACGCTGATGGCGGCGCTGGCGCAGGCCGCACGCATCGACCGCATCGCGAAGGGCGTGGCGCCGGGCAACGCCTGGGACGAACTGCGGCAGCTCGGACTGACCCTCGCCGGCGCGCCCACGGCGCTGGCGACGGTTGAATCGCGCTAGAATCGGACTCTGATTCGAAGGGAAAACCGTGGACGTGCAGTCCTACATGCATGGCATCGGTCGGGCGGCGAGAAGCGCGTCCCGGCTGGTTGCCAGGGCCGATACCAGCACCCGGAATGGCGCGCTGCACGCCATGGCGGACGCCATCGACCGCGATCGCCTGCTACTGCTCGCGGCCAATGCCGCCGATGTCGCCGACGCCAGGGCCAGGGGTCTCGAACCAGCAATGCTCGACCGCCTCGGGCTCGACGAAGCGGGCGTGCGCACCATGGCACAGGGCCTGCGAGAGATCGCCCAACTGTCCGATCCGATCGGCGAGATCAGCGGCCTTGCCTACCGGCCGAGCGGCATCCAGGTCGGGCGCATGCGCGTGCCGCTCGGTGTCATCGGCATCATCTACGAAGCCCGTCCGAACGTGACCGCCGACGCCGCAGGCCTGTGCGTCAAGTCGGGCAACGCCGCGATCCTGCGCGGCGGTTCCGAAGCGATCCGCTGCAACCAGGCCATCGCCGAGCGCGTGCACGAAGGGCTGCGAGCGGCCGGCCTGCCCGAGACCGTCGTGCAGGTGATCGAAACCACCGATCGTGCCGCGGTCGGCGAGCTGGTCTCGATGACGCAATACGTGGATGTGATCGTCCCGCGCGGCGGCAAGGGTCTGATCGAGCGCATCAGCAACGAGTCGCGCATCCCGGTCATCAAGCACCTCGACGGCATCTGCCACGTGTTCATCGACGATCGCGCCGACATCGACAAGGCCATCCGCATCGCCGACAACGCCAAGACCCAGCGCTACGGCACCTGCAACACCATGGAGACTTTGCTGGTCCACCGCGACATCGCCGCCCGCGTGCTGCCGCCGCTCGCCGCCATCTATGGCGACAAGCAGGTCGAACTCCGCGGCTGCGCAGCGGCCCGTGCGCTGGTGCCCGGCATGCTCGAAGCCACCGAGCAGGACTGGTACACCGAGTACCTGGCGCCGGTGCTGAGCATCCGGATCGTCGACGACCTCGATGCGGCCATCGAGCACATCAACACCTATGGCTCGCTGCACACCGATGCGATCGTCACCGAAGACTACTCGCGCGCGCGCCGGTTTCTTCGCGAGGTCGATTCCAGCTCGGTGATGGTGAACGCGTCCACGCGCTTCGCCGACGGCTTCGAATACGGCCTCGGCGCCGAGATCGGCATCTCCACCGACAAGCTGCACGCGCGCGGGCCGGTCGGCCTCGAAGGCCTCACGTCACTCAAGTACGTCGTGCTTGGCGACGGCCAGATCCGCACCTGACCATGGGCTGGGAATCGCTGCTCAAGCTTGCCCCATGGGGCGAAATCGCCAAGGCCGCTGCACGCGTGCCGGATCTGGTGCGGGGCATGCGCAATCCTTCGCCCGATGCGGCGCCGGCCACGTCGACACCGGTGCCCGACGCCGAGCGGCTCGTGGCCGAGATCATCCGCATCGATAACAACGTCGGGCACCTTCGCGCCTATTCCGAGCAGCAGGCCACGGCGGTCGCGACGGCGATGCTGAACCTGTCGGCGCGGGTGACGCGACTGACCTGGCTCGCTGCCGCAGCCCTGCTCGCGGCTATTGTCGCCATCGTCGTTTCGACGGTCCGCTGAACCCCGTACAGGAGTCACTGTTGAGCCACCCGCTGGAAGTACGCGTCCCCGATATCGGCGACTTCAAGGATATCCCCGTGATCGAGGTGCTGGTCAAACCCGGTGACGTGATCAAGCCCGAAGACTCGCTGGTCACCCTCGAATCCGACAAGGCCACCATGGACGTGCCCGCGCCTGTCGCCGGCACGGTCCTCGAGATCAAGGTCAAACCCGGCGACAAGGTCTCGCAGGGGTCGTTGATCCTCATCCTCGACGCCGTGGCGGCCGCCGCAAGCCCCGCGCCGACGGCACCTCCGCCTGCCGTACCCGCCGCTGCACGCCCGCAACCAACGGGGCCGGCGATCGCAGCCGACCTGCACGCCGAGGTTGTGGTGCTCGGTTCCGGACCCGGCGGCTACACGGCGGCCTTCCGCGCCGCGGATCTGGGCAAGCAAGTGGTGATGATCGAGCGCTACCCCACCATCGGCGGGGTCTGCCTCAACGTCGGCTGCATCCCGTCCAAGGCTCTGCTGCATGGCGCGCGCGTGATTTCCGAGGCCGAGGAGATGTCCCACTTCGGGCTGAAGTTCGGCAAGCCCGCCATCGACCTGGCGGCACTGCGCACCTGGAAAGACGGGATCGTGGGCCGATTGACCAAGGGATTGGCCGGGCTCGCCAAGCAGCGCAAGGTCGAGATCGTCACCGGTGTCGGCACCTTCGCTTCGCCTAACGTCATCGCGGTCGCGCTGCCCGATGGCGGCAGCAAGACCGTGTCGTTCGACCATTGCATCATCGCGGCCGGTTCCTCGGTCGCCCGGATTCCGGGTTTTCCCTACGACGATCCGCGGTTGATCGACTCCACCGGTGCGCTTCGTCTCGACCAGATTCCGGCACGCATGCTGGTGATCGGCGGCGGCATCATCGGCCTCGAAATGGCTTGCGTGTACGACGCGCTGGGCGCGAAGATCACCGTGGTGGAGCTGGCCGACGGGCTCATCCCCGGCGCAGACCGCGACCTCGTCACGCCGTTGCACAAGCGCATCGAGAAACGCTACGAAGCCATCCTGCTCAAGACCAAGGTCACCAGGCTCGAGGCAACACCCGAAGGATTGAAGGCGACGTTCGAGGGTGATGCCGCGCCCGCGCCGCAGGTCTATGACCGCGTGCTGATGGCAGTGGGTCGGCGGCCCAACGGCCGCGACATCGGCGCCGGCCAGGCCGGCGTCACGGTCGATGACCGTGGCTACATCCCGGTCGGCAATCAGCAGCGCACCAATGTCCCGCATATCTTCGCCATCGGCGACATTTGCGGCGAACCGATGCTGGCGCACAAGGCCACGCACGAGGGCAAGCTCGCTGCCGAAGTCATCACCGGGCACAAGGTGGCGTTCGACGCGCGCACCATCCCGTCGGTCGCCTACACCGATCCCGAGATCGCGTGGATGGGGCTCACCGAGACCGCGGCCAAGGCACAGGGCATCGAGTATGAGAAGGCGAGCTTTCCGTGGGCGGCCAGCGGACGGGCGCTCGCCACCGCGCGCACCGAGGGCATCACCAAGCTGATCCTGGAAAAGGGCACGCGGCGCCTGCTCGGCGCCGGCATGGTCGGACCGAACGCCGGCGAGCTCATCGCCGAGACCGTGCTGGCGCTCGAGATGGGCGCCGATGCCGAAGACATCGGCCTCACCATCCACCCGCACCCGACGCTTTCCGAGACCGTGTTCTTTGCCGCCGAAATCGCCGAAGGCAGCATCACCGACCTCTACATGCCCAAGCGGTGAGCACGCTGTTCTCACTGCAGGCCGAGCGATTCGTCCCATTGCTTGCCCGTCCTGAACAGGCACCAGGACGCGCATGGTGGTTCGTGTTCCAAGGCACCAATCTGCTGGTTCGCAAATCGGACGGACGTACCGAGCTGCCGCTGATCGAGCATCCGACGGGGCTCGGACTGGAGCCGATCCGGCAGCAATATCTTGGCGTGATCGGTGACACCCACTGCTACTCGGCGGAATGTGCCCCCGACGCGGCGCCACCGGACGAGATGGCTTTCGCGGGCCTGCGCAGCCTGTTCGGCACGGTCGACGACGCCACCTTCGCGCTTGCCGGGCGAGCGGTGCAGATCATGGACTGGGATCGCTCGCACCAGTTCTGTGGGCGTTGCGGCACGGGCACCGAACACAAGAGCGGCGAGCGCTCACGCGCGTGTCCGGCCTGTGGCCAGGTGCACTATCCGCGCGTCGCGCCGGTCGCGATGGCGCTGGTGCGGCGCGATGACGAGTTGCTGCTGGCGCGGTCGCCCCACTTTTCGCCGGGCATGTTCAGCGCGCTGGCGGGTTTCGTCGAAGCCGGCGAGAGTCTCGAACAATGCCTGGTGCGCGAAGTCCGCGAGGAAGTCGGGGTGGAAGTCGCCAACCTGCGCTACTTCCAGAGCCAGCCGTGGCCGTTTCCGCATTCGCTGATGGTGGCGTTTCATTGCGACTATGCCGGTGGCGACATCGTCCCCCAGGAAGGCGAGATCGAGGCGGCCGACTGGTTCCCTGCCGACCGGCTTCCGGTCCTGCCGAACCGGATGAGCATTGCGCGGCGGTTGATCGATGCGGCCCTCGGAGAGATGGCGGGCGCTTGTCGTTGAGCACACGCACGATCCGCCTGGGGTGGTCGCTGATCGGCTGGTTCGGTGTCGCCCTGATCCTCTACCTGTCGATCATGCCGCATCCGCCGGAGCTCGACATCGAGCAGGGCGACAAGCTGCAGCACCTGGCCGCCTATGCGGTGCTCATGGGATGGTGGGCCCAGATGGGCGCATCGGATCGCGCCAACGCGCGCATCGCCTTGATCATGCTCGGGTTAGGCATCGCCATCGAATTCATGCAGGCGGGCACCGGCTATCGCACGTTCTCGGTGGCGGACATGGTGGCCGACGCGCTGGGCATCGCCCTGGGCTGGATGCTCGCCCCGCCGCGAGGGCCGAACCTGCTGCGGATCGCCACCACGGCGCTCGGCACCGGTCGGTAGGGCTGCCTGCCGAAAACGCGTAGGCTCCGGTGCCGAACTCGCGCCGCGCCGCACGCTCGAAGCGCTTGCCCTCCCTGCCCCTCACCTCACGCCATGAAAATCCTCAAACACATCGTCGTCCTCGCACTCACCACGCTGTCCGTTGCCGTGGCGGCGCCTGCGGCCCGCGCTCAGGTCATCAGCATCGGTCACCCCAATCTGAGCTTCTACGAAGTCACGGCCGCGGTCATCCAGTTGATGCTGGAACGCGCCGGCACCACCACCACCAAGACCGCCGTGGGCGGCCACGCCACGATCTTTCCCAAAGTGGCCAATGGCGATGTCGACCTGTTCGTCGCTGCATGGCTGCCCGACGCGCATGGCGACTACTGGAAGGAGTACGGTGCCGACCTGGTGAAGCTTGGCACCCTGTACGACGACGCGAAGCTCTATTGGGCGGTGCCGGCCTACATCCCGGAATCGGACGTGAAGTCCGTCGCCGACCTGAAGAAGCCCGAGGTCGCCGCGCGGATGGTCAAGACCATCCGCGGCACTCTGCCCGACTCGGGTCTGATGATCGGCTCGAAGAAGATCTTCGATGCCTATGGTCTCGGTGACGCGGGCTACGAACTGGCGCCCGGACCGGCCAAGGCGTGGCTCGCCAACTTCAACGAGCGCATCGCGAAGCAGGACTGGTTCGTGATGCCGCTGTGGCAGCCGCAGTATCTCAACAAGGCCGCCAAGCTGCGGGTGCTGGACGAACCGCAGCGATTGCTAGGCGGCGCCAACACCGCCTACCTCATCGCCAACAAGACCTTCGCAGCGTCGATGCTACCCAGGCAGCGCGAGATGCTGAGCCGGATCGAACTCTCGGTGAAGACCGTGACCGAGCTGGACTACCAGGTCAACGTCGGCGGGATGACCCCGCGCGCTGCCGCGCGCCGCTGGATCTCCGAGCACGCCGACACGGTCGGATACTGGATCAACGGGGAGAACTGAGCGCAGTCGACGTCGCAGACCGGACCGCGCTCTCACGCGGCGATTGCCACCAGCCAGCGCCGCGCCTACGCGCTGTCAGGAGTCGCCACGGCAAACAAAGTGAACTTTGTTCTCGTCGTGGTCGCGAACCAGAACTTCGATTCCTCCCCCGGCCGTGGCCATCACCCCGGTCAGTGAATGTGCAGGCCGCCGCTCACGTCCAACACCACGCCGGTGATGTACGCGGATTGGTCCGAGACCAGGAACAGGCAGGCATTGGCGATGTCGGCGGGCACGGCGAGGCGACCCAGTGGTATGCCATCGGCCACGCGGCGCTTGCCCGCGTCGTCGATCTTGCCGACCAGCAGATCGGTATCCACCATGCCCGGGGCAATGGCGTTGGCGCGGATGCCGTCGGGCGCGAGTTCGCGCGCCATGGCCTTGGCCAGCGTCTGGATCGCCCCCTTGGCTGCCGAATAGTGGGGACCGCCGAGGATGCCGCCGCCGCGCTGCGCCGCCACCGAGCCCATGCACACGATGGCGCCACACCGGCGCGACCGCATGTGCGGGACGACGGCACGCGACATGTTGTAGGCGCCGCGCACGCTCACGTCCATCACGAGGTCGTAGTCGGCCTGGGTGCTGTCCATCAGACGGTGAGACTGGCTGACGCCGGCGTTGTTGACGAGGATGTCGATACGGCCGAAAGCGTCCAGCACCTGTTGGACGGACAACTTGCAGGCGGCCTCGTCGCGGACATCGCAGGCAAGGCCCAGATGCTGCGGGCCGATCGCGCGCGCAGCCTGCCCGGCCGCCACCGCATCGATGTCCAGGATCACGACGCGAGCGCCTTCGTCGGCAAATCGTTTGGCGGTGGCCCAGCCGATGCCGCGCAGCGACGCGCCCCCGGTGACGATGGCAATCTGATCGGTCAATGACATGGCGATAATCCGGAAATGGAAGGGAAAGAACGAGCGCTCACAGGCCGCGTGCGCCGGCGGCGAGGAAGCCGCCATCCACCGGCAGGGCAATGCCCGAGGTGTATGACGCGTCTTCCGACACCAGGTACATCACCGCCGCGGCGATCTCGGCGGTGGTGCCGTACCGGTTCATCGGGATGGCCTTGGAATACTCCTGGCGGAACTGCTCGGTGTGCAGCGCCTGTGTCATCGGTGTATCCACCGGACCGGGCGCCACGGCGTTGGCGGTGATGCCGTGCTCGGCCAGCTCCACCGCCATTTGCCGAGTCAGGGCAATCACCGCGCCCTTGGACGTCCCGTAGGCGGTGCGCCCGCTGCCCACCGCGCGCAGGCCGGCCACCGAGGCGATGTTGACGATGCGACCCCAGCGCCGGCGCACCATCAGTCGCGCCGCGGCCTGCGCGCACAACAGCGTGCCGGTGACGTTCACGTTCATCGTCGCGATGAAGTTGTCGAGCGGGAAATCAAGAAAGGGAAAGACCTTGGCGATGCCGGCGCAATTGACCAGGATGTCGCAGCGACCGAAATCGCGCTCGATGTGTTCGAAGGTCCGGGCGATCGATTCGGGCTGGCCGACGTCCAGCGCCAGCGCAGCGGCGTGGCCGCCGGTCTCGCGCAAGCGCGAGGCCATGGCTTCAGCGGCTGCGACATCGAGGTCGGCCACCAGCACCTGGTGTCCGGCGGCGGCCAGGCGCTCGCAGACGGTGGCGCCGATGCCCTTGGCGCCGCCGGTGACCAGGGCGACGCGGCGTTCTGAATCCGGATGTGTCTGCATGGGTGTCGAAGGGGAAGAAGTGGAAGGGGTCAGAGGAAACCGATCGAGATCCACGGCACGAGCGCGACCACCAGCAAGCCGGCGACGAGTGCCGCCAGGTAGCCCATGATCGGTCGGATGCCCTCGTCGGGATTGACCCGGCCGATCGCGCAGGCGGCGTAGTAGCCCACCCCGAAGGGCGGCGCGAACAGGCCGATGCCCATCGACAGGATCACCACCATCGCGTAGTGAACTTCGTGGATGCCGACCGCCTTGGCGATCGGGAACAACAGCGGCCCGAACAGCACGATCGCCGGAATGCCTTCGAGCACACTACCCAGCACGATGAAGGCCACCATCGACACCGCCATGAAGCTGGCGGCGCCGCCGGGCATCTCGCGCATCGCCTCGCTCAGCGCGCGCGAGAAGCCGGACTGCGTCAACCCCCAGGCCATCGCAGTGGCGGCGCCGATGATCAGCAGGATCGAGCCCGACAGGCTGGCGGTATCGACCAGCATCGGATAGACGCGCTTCCAGTCGAACTGGCGGTAGATCAGCAATCCTGCCAGGACGCCATAGGCGATGCCGATGGTCGAGACCTCGGTGGCGGTGGCCACGCCTTCGACCACCGCAGCGCGGATGATGAACGGCAGCGCGAGTGCCGGCACGGCGATGAGGAAGGTGCGCGCAATCTGGCGGCCGCTGGCGCGCTTGACGCCGCTCAGATCCTCCTTGCGGTAGCGGACCCAGACCACACCCATGAGCGTCACCGCCAGCACCAGGCCCGGCAGCAGGCCGCCGGTGAAGAGCGCGGCAATCGACACGCCGGTGACCGAGCCGATCGTGATCAGGACAATGCTGGGCGGGATGGTTTCGGTCTGCGCACCGGTGGCCGACAGCAACGCGACCAGGTCGCCGTCTTTCGCACCACGCTTTTTCATCTCCGGGAACAGCACCGGCGCCACGGCGGCCATGTCGGCCGCCTTGGACCCGGAGATGCCCGAGACGAGGTACATCGCGCCGAGCAGAACGTAATGCAGGCCACCGCGTACGTGGCCGAGCAGGCTCGCCAGGAAGCTCACCATGGCGCGCGCCATGCCGGTCATCTCGATGAGCTGGCCAAGAAATACGAACAGCGGCACCGACAGCAGAATCAGGTGGCTCACGCCTTCGTCCATGCGGCCGACGACAATCAGCACCGGCGTGCTGGTGGTCAGCATCACGTAGCCCAGCGTGGCCAGCCCGAACGCGAACGCGATCGGAACCCCCGAGAACACCGCCGCCGCAACGACGACGACGAAGAACACCACCAGATTCAAGTTGCCCAACTGCCGCCACAACGGCTGCAGCAGCACCATCAGCACGATCAAGCCGACGGTCAGCGCCAGTGCCAGCGCCACCTGTCGCGGCCGGCCCACCTGCACCAGCCGCAGCAGCGCGAACACCGCCATCGCGCCGAAACCAACCACCATCGCCGCCGCCCGCCACGAGTTCTTGATTTCGAGCGCTGGTGTCAGCATCACCGCTTCCTCGACCGCATACTCCCAGGCGTGGGGCAGGATCAGCACCAGAAAAGCCAGCGCCGCGGCGGTGGCCAGCAGGTCGAGGAAGGCGCGCGCCGGCGGCTGTAGCCGGCTGACAACGGCGGTCATGCGCATGTGGTCGCCGCGCTCGAAAGCGACCGCCGAACCCAGCATGGCCAGCCACAGGAACAGGATCGAGGCCAGTTCGTCGGACCAGATCAGGGGGTGGTGGAAGACGTAGCGTGCGATCACGCCGGCCAGCAGCACGCCGATCTCAACCGCCACCAGCAGCGCCACCGGCACGCCCAGCACGCGGGCCAGCGCGGTCTGCATGCCGCGCGCCCAGTCAGCGGCGGCGCCTCGCGGGGCGCCGTCGTCGGGAAGGTAGATGGCCTGCATCGCTTAGCCCAGCTTGCCGGTGTACTTCTCGAGCAAGCCCCAAGCTTCCTCGCCGTACTTCTGGCGCCATTCGGTGTAGAAGCCGGACTTGACGAGTGTGGCGCGGAAGGGGTCGAGGGGGGGGTCGTTGAACACCAGGCCCTTGGCGGCCAGCTCGCTGCGCAATGACAAATTGAGCTTGGCCCCGTCGACGCGCATCTCGAGTGCGGCCCGGTTGAGGTTCCTGGCAATGATCGGCCGCGCTGCTTCGGGAATGCGGTCCCACACCTTCTGGTTGGTCATGCACCACCAGCCGTCCCACATGTGACTGGTCATCGAGCAGTACTTCTGCACCTCGTACAGCTTGGCGATCGCGATGATGGCGAGCGGATTCTCCTGCCCGTCGACGACCTTGGTCTGCAGCGACGAATAGGTCTCGGCGAAGTTGATCGATGCCGGCGATGCGCCCAGATGCTTGAACAGCGAGGTCCACAGCGGGCTCACCGGCACCCGCATCTTCAGGCCCTTCAGGTCTTCGGGCGTGTTGATCGGGCGCACGCTGTTGGTGATCTGGCGGAAGCCCGAGCTCCAGATCGTGTCCATCGCGAGCAGGCCGACCTTGGGAAACTGGCCGCGCAGGAACTTGCCCAATTCGCCGTCGAGCGCCTTGTGCACGGCGGCGGCGTTCGGCCACGCGAAGCCCAGGCCCCACATCGACGAGATCGGCACCAGTTGCGATAGTACGTTGACGCCCGAGATGGTGAAGAACTCGAGCCCGCCGGCGCGCAGCTGCGACAGCATGTCCGCGTCGTTGCCGAGCTGGTTGTTGGGGAAGACATTGATCACAACCTGGCCGTTGGTCTCTTTCAGGATGCGCTCGGCGGCCTCGATCGCACGCACGGTCAGCGGGTGCGTGGCCGGCATATTGGTGCCGAACTTGTAGGTGAACTCGGCGGCGCGTGCCGATCGCGACAGACCCAATGCGGGCGCGGCGGCCCAGGCGGCACCGCCCATCAGAACTTGGCGGCGGGTGATTTCAGACATGGTCAGTCTCCTTTTTATGCGAGCGTTCGGGTGGGCTGCGGGTCGGTCTGAACGGTACCGCGCAGCGCTTTGACGAAGTAATCGGCCTGGCCCATTTGTCCGCCCTTCAGGGCGACCTGCAACTGCCGTAGATGGGGCGCGCGCGACACCACACGACACAGCGGCGCACCCGGCGCCAGGCGTGCCTCGATGAGCAGCGCCGCCGGCGCCAGGCGCTGGGTGATCTGGCTGGAGGTGTCGCCGCCCGACAGCAGCAGACGGCGCAGCGGCACAGCACGCAGCACGGTATCGACCAGCTGCCCCAGTCGCTGGCCGAGCAGGCGTCCGCCCTGATGCTTGGCCTGGCCCCGGGTCTGCCCGGATGACACCAGGGCGGCGATCATGGCTTCGATGCGCGGATCCTGTGGGCCACGCGCCGTGTGGAGCATCACGCTGTGGCCTTGCCGCAGCGCCTGGATCGCGCGATCGGCGAGCAGGCCCAGGCTATCTTGCCAACCGGCACCGGCCACCAGCGCACGCGCGTCTACCGGTAGATCGGCGAAGCCTGCGGCCAGGGCGGCGTCGATCTGCAGCGCGCTCAGCGGCGACGCGCTGCCCGAGACCGCCAGCACCTGCGGCACCGCATCGAAACGCTCGCAGTCGGCAGCGACCGACGTTTCAGCTTCCGGGTGGGCGCCGCTCTCGCGCCACCACTGCGTCATGGCGTACTCCAGGCCCGACGAGCCAACACTGAACAGCGGCCGGCCGCGCCCGCGGCTCAGACCTTCGAGCAGGCGGCCGACGTCGGTCAGGTGCCCGGGTGTGGCGCCATCGAACAGGATCGCGCCCGGCGCCTCTGCGACCAGTCGTTCGAGCTCGCGGTCCATCGCCAACCGGTCGGCCGCCAGGTTCGGCAGCTCGAACCTGGCGATCTTCTGCCCGGTCTGAGCCGAGAGGTGGCGCGCGAGGTCGGCCTCGGTCATCGGCGTGACCGGGTGCGCGCTCATGATCGGATGGCGGTCCAGCCGGTGCACCCGACCATCGGTGCCCGAGCGGGCGAACAGGTTGCCGAACAGGCAGTACCGGCCCAGTGCCGGCGTGCCCGCAACGATGGGGATCACGGCGTCACCGAACGCGGCGCGCGCCAGATCCATCACCCGGCCGATGCTGCCGATGACCGGCGAGCTGTCGAAGGTGGAGCACACCTTGTAATGCACCAACGGGGTCGGCAGCCGCGCCATTGCGCCCAGCACGGCAGGCAAGTGCGCGTCCATCTCGGCCGGCGACATGCCGCGGCTGTCACCGGCGATGCCGATCGCATCGAACGGCCCCAGCTCGCGCAGCGTGTCGGCACTGGGCACCGCCAGAAACAGTGCACAGCGCAGGCCGGCGAAGGCGAGCACCTCCAGCGCATCGGTGGAGCCGGTGAAATCGTCGCCGTAGAAGGCGAGCCGCAGACCGGCATCGGTGCGAGGGGCGGACATGGGCTCCGTGCGCGCCGGGCCGCTCCCAAGCGCACTGGCCCCCGCCGAGGGGGAAGCCGACGCGCAGCGCAGGCTGGGGGTGGGCGTCTCAGTACGCGCCGGGCCGCTCCCAAGCGCACTGGCCCCCGCCGAGG
>JANXYG010000151.1 GCA_025350245.1 Betaproteobacteria bacterium | reverse complement strand
CGCCGGGCGCGGACAGGAGGCTCACGCCCAAGCGGTCGAGCACGCGAGCCAGCGCGGCGTTGATCTGGGGTGCCAGTGCGGGCTGGGCGCAGCCTTCGAGCACCAGCATGCGCCGCGCCCGGGTGGGGCTGGGGCGCGCCGTGGAGCCCGACCGCGCGGCGGGGATCTTCCGTGCGAGGCCGCCCGGCAGCAGGGGTCGGGCGGCGCGCCCAAGGCCCAGGAGCGCCGCGAAGAGCCCTGGGCGCTGCAGCACCGCGCTCAGCGTGCGTCGGGTGACGCGCTCCTTCCAGGGACGGGGTACACGCGCGTCCACCACGTGCCGCCCGATGTCCACCAGCCGACCGTAACGCACGCCCGAGGGGCAGGTGGTTTCGCAGGAGCGACAGGTGAGGCACCGGTCGAGGTGCACCTGGGTGCTGGGCGTCACCTCCTGCCCTTCGAGCACCTGCTTTATCAGGTAGATGCGCCCGCGCGGCCCGTCGAGCTCGTCGCCGAGAAGCTGATAGGTGGGGCAGGTGGCGTTACAGAAGCCGCAGTGGACGCAGCTGCGCAGGATCGCCTCTGCCTCACGGCCCTGCGGGGTGTCCTTGATGAAGGCGGCCAGCGTGGTTTTCATGGGGGTTCCGGGGGTCAGATCTGCGGGTGCAGACGACCTGGGTTGAGGATGGAGTCGGGGTCCAGGGTGGCCTTTAGCCCGCGTTGCAGTTCCAGGATCGCGGCGGTGAGTAAGAAGGGCGGCTCGGTACGGGCCCCGCCGCGGAAGCGCGCGGCGGTCCCGGAGGCATTGCGAGCGGCCGCGTGGATCTGCTCCGCCGGCGCGTCCGTGGCGATCCAGCGCAGTGCACCTCCCCACTCGATCACGCTGCTGCCGGGGAGCCCCAGGGGTGGCGCCGAGGATTTGACGGAGAGCCGCCAGAGCGTGCCGCCGAAACCGGGTAAGCGCTGTTCGCGCAGATCACGCCAGAAGTCGCCCGCATCCGGCACTTGCTCGCCGCCCAGCTTCACTACACCGGCGTCCACGGCACTGTGCGCGCCCGAGAGCCGAAGGTGTAGACGGCCCTGCAGGTAGCAACTCGCCGACAACGGCAGCGGCCGGCCCGCCCACTGGTTCATGCGTTCGATAGCCTGCGCATCGGTGCACTCGAAGCTGAGCGTGAGTTCCTTCTCCGGCTTGGGCAAGACCTTCAACGAGAGGTCCAGGAGCAGTCCGAGCGAGCCGCAGGAGCCGGTCACCAGTCGTGAGAGGTCGAAGCCGGCCACGTTATTCATGACCTGTCCCCCAAAGCGCAGGTCCTGGCCCCGTCCATCGAGCAGTCGTGCCCCCAGGATGTAGTCCCGGGCCGAGCCGGCGTAGGCACGCCGGGGCCCGGAGAAGCCGGCGGCGATGCAGCCGCCCAGCGTGGCGCGCTCCCCGAAATGCGGGGGTTCGAACGCCAGCATCTGGCCACCCTGATCCAGGGTCCGCTCAACCTCGGCGAGCGGCGTGCCGCAGCGCGCCGTGATCACCAGTTCCGATGGCTCGTAGTCGACGACGCCGCGGTAGGGCCCGGTTTCCAGCAATTCGCCTTCCAGCGAACAGCCGTAGAAATCCTTGGTGCCGCCGCCACGCAGGCGCAGCGGGGTCCGTCGGGCGGCCGCCTCGCGGATGCGTTCAGAGAAATTTTCGATCAGAGTTTGCATTGGAGGGCGCCAGGGTGATGCGAGCCCTCCCGCCCGGGTGGCGGGAGGCGGAATCAGAACCGCGGGAGGTCCGGGAAACGTTCCTGTCCGCGCCGCACCCGCATGGCACCGAACTCGGCACAGCGGTGCAGCGTAGGAACGGCCTTGCCCGGATTGAGCAGACCCTTGGCGTCGAAGGTTCGCTTCACGCCGAGAAAGGTCTCGAGTTCGCCGCGGCCGAACTGCAGGCACATCTCGCCGATTTTCTCGGCACCTACGCCGTGTTCCCCGGTAATGGTGCCGCCCGCCTCGATGCACAGTTCCAGGATTCGGCTGCCGAACTGCGCAGCGCGCTCCGCCTGGTCCGCCTCGTTGGCATCGAACATGATAAGCGGGTGCAGGTTGCCGTCGCCGGCGTGGAACACGTTGGCGCACTGCAGGCCGAATTGCCGGGACAGCGCCGCGATGCCCATCAGCACGTCGGCCAATTTGCGTTTCGGGATGGTGCCGTCCATGCAGTAGTAGTCGGGCAGGATCCGGCCCACGGCGGGGAACGCCGCCTTGCGCCCGGACCAGAAGCGTAGCCGCTCGGCGTCGTCGCGGGAGGTGCGAATCTGGGTGGCGCCGCTGGCCCGCATCACCTCCGAGACGTGCGCAATCTCGGCGGCCACTTCTTCCGTGGTTCCGTCGCTCTCGCACAGCAGGATCGCCTCGGCGTCGAGCGGGTAGCCGGCGTGCACGAACTGCTCCACCGCCGCCGTGGCCAGCTTGTCCATCATCTCCAGGCCGGCGGGGATGATGCCGGCCCCGATGACCTTGGCCACCGCCGCACCGGCCTCCGCCACGGATGCGAAGGCGGCCAGCACTACCTGCGCACACTCGGGCTTGGGCAGTAGCCGCACGGTGATCTCGGTGACCACCCCGAGCAGCCCTTCGGAGCCGATCATCAGGGCCAGAAGGTCATAGCCCGGCGTGTCGAGGCCGTCGGAGCCCAGTTCCAGGATCTCGCCGCGGATGGTCGCCACGCGCAGCCGAATGACGTTGTGCACGGTGAGTCCATATTTTAGGCAGTGCACGCCGCCGGAGTTCTCCGCGATATTGCCGCCGATGGAGCACGCGATCTGGCTGGAGGGGTCGGGTGCGTAGTACAGACCCAGCGGTGCCACTGCCTCGGAGATGGCCAAGTTGCGCACCCCGGGTTGCACCCGGGCGGTGCGTGCCAGCGGGTCGACCTCCAGGATACGGCTCAGCCGCGACAGGCCCAGGGTCACGCCCTGCGCGTGGGGCAGGGCCCCGCCGGAGAGCCCGGTGCCGGCACCGCGGGCCACCACGGGCACCCCCAGTTCATGGCATACGGCAAGGCATTTGCACACCTGTTCCTCGTTGGCGGGTAGCGCCACCACCAGCGGCACGCACTGGTAGGCCGAGAGGCCGTCGCATTCGTAGGGGCGCAGTTCCTCGGGCTCGCAGAGTAGTCCGGCCGCATCGAGCACCTCGGCTAAGCGTTCTACCAGTAGCGCGCGCAGCGCGGGGTCGGCGGGACCTTGCTCGTGGGCATGGCCATGCTCGGGTGAGGTGACGCTCTCGATCTTTCCCATACTTAGCCTGCCGTGATCAGGATGGCCCTGAAGTCGTTGACGTTCGTAAGCGTGGGACCCGTGACCAGCAGGTCCCCCAGGGCCGAAAAGAAGCTGTAGCCATCATTATCGGCAAGCCGGGCCCTCGCGTCCAGCGAGGCGGCACGGGCTCGGGACAGGGTGTCGGGCCCAATCAGCGCGCCCGCGTTGTCCTCGGTACCGTCGATGCCATCGGTATCGGCCGCCAGGGCGTAGGCGCACGGCAGACCATCGAGCGCGAGCGCGAGCGCCAGAAGAAATTCGGCGTTGCGCCCCCCGCGCCCTTTTCCGCGCACCGTGACCGTGGTCTCCCCGCCAGAGAGCAGCAGGCAGGGCGTGCCAGCGGGCTGGCCGTGGTTAATGACCTGGCGGGCGATTGCCGCATGCATGATCGCCACCTCGCGCGCCTCGCCCTCGATGCAATCGGACAGGATGATGGGCGTGATGCCCTGCGCGCGCGCCGCCGCGGCGGCCGCCTCCAGCGCCTGCTGGGGTGCGGCCACCAGACGGTTGTCCACTCGGGCGAGGCGGGCGTCACCGGGCTTGGGCGTTTCTTGCGCGCCACGCCGCAGATGTGCGAATACGGCTGCGGGTTCGTCAATGCCATAGCGCCGCAGGATCTCTAGCGCCTGCGCAAAGGTGGTGCGGTCGGGGACCGTGGGGCCTGACGCGATGACGGCGGGATCATCGCCCGGGATGTCAGACATGAGCAGCCCGACGACAGCCGCCGGGTGGCAGGCCACGGCCAATTGGCCGCCCTTGATACCCGAGAGGTGCTTGCGCACGCAGTTCATCTCGGTGATGTTGGCGCCGCTCTTGAGCAATGCCTTGTTGATCTGCTGCTTGTCGGTGAGCGTGAGGCCGGGCGCGGGCAACGCCATCAGCGACGACCCGCCGCCGGAGATCAGGCACAGCACCAGGTCATCGGCGGTGAGGCCCTGGACCATGGCCAGCACGCGCTCGGCCGCTTCGCGCCCCGCAAGATCAGGCACCGGATGCGCCGCCTCGACCACCTCGATGCGCGAGCAGGGGGCGCGATGACCGTAGCGGGTGATGACCAGCCCTTCGAGCGGCCCGGGCCAGTGGCGTTCGACGGCCTGGGCCATGGTGGCGGCGGCCTTGCCGGCCCCGACCACGATGGTGCGGCCCTTGGGCGGCGCCGGCAGGAACGGCGGCACGCAGCGCTCCGGTTGCGCCGACGCGATGGCGGCGTCGAACAGCCGGCGAAGCAGGTCGAGCGGGGCTTCGGTCATGATTGGCAAGAAAGGCGGCGGAAAACCGGATTATCGCCCGGCGGCGACGGGAGTGGCGGGCGCCGGCGACGCCCGTCGCGATTCGGTGACGGCGGCGAGCACGATGCCGGCCAGCAGCAAACCGAAGCCGGCGAGCTGCAAGGCGTTGACCGCTTCGCCGAACAGCAACCAGGCCAGCACGGCAGCGCCGATCGGTTCACCCAGGATCGCCACTGCCACCAGTGGTGCCGGGAGATGTCGCACGGCGTGGTTGAAGGCGGTATGGCCGAGCAGTTGCGGCCCCGCCGCCAGCAGCAGGATCAGGCCGCAGGCGACCGGCGTTGGCCACAGCGAAGCCCCGGCCAGCAACGCGGCCAGCAGCAGGGCGACCGCCGCGGTCGAATACACCAGGAACACATAGCTCCACAGCGATATGCGAGTACGCAATCGGCGCCCGATCAGCAGGTACACCGATACCGCGATGGCACCGCCGAGCGCCAGGGTGTTTCCCAGCAGCGGCGCGCGTTGCGGATCGGCCGGCATGCCCGGTTCGCCCACGAACACCAGGGCGCTGCCGCACAGGCCGAGCACGATGCCGGCGAGCACGCCGAACCCCGGCCGTTCGCGCAGCACCAGCCAGGACAACACCCCGACCCAGACCGGGTTGGTGGTGACCAGCACGGCACTGCTCGCCACCGAGGTGTATTCGAGCGAGGTGATCCAGGCGGCGAAATGGGTCGCGAGCACCAGCCCCGCGGCGCCCACCAGCAACAGGTCGGATCGGGACAGGGTGGTCAGTTCTCGGCGCGCCTGCCGGCACGTGAACGGTGCCAGCAGCAGGGCCGCAAAGCTCATACGCAGCGCCGCGATGGTTAGCGACGCCGTGCCTTCGCTCTGCGCATAGCGGATGAGGATCGACGCGATCGACACGACCGCGACGCCGCCGGCCAGCGTCGCGTAAGGCAGCCACCGGGTCCGGCTCAACGCGCGCCGGGCCCGGTGTCGTCGTGATGCGGCGTTATCGGCCCATCCATTTGCGCATCCAGCCCAGGCCGGCCTCGGTGCCGGCGGCCGGCCGGTACTCGCAGCCGATCCAGCCGGTGTAGCCGATGCGGTCGATGTGCGCGAACAGGAAGTCGTAGTTGATTTCACCGGTGCCCGGTTCGTGCCTTCCGGGCGTGTCGGCCAGTTGCATGTGGTCGATCTTGTCGAGGTGTTTCTCGATGGTGGGGGCGAGGTCGCCTTCCATGATCTGCATGTGATAAATGTCGTACTGGAACGCGAGGTTGGGCACGCCCGCGTAATGCATCACCTCGAATGCCTGCGCCGAGGTGTTGAGATAGAAGCCCGGGATGTCGCGCGTGTTGATGGCTTCGATGAGCACGGTGATGCCGAGTTTCGCGGCCGCCGCAGCGGCGAAGCGCAGGCTGGCGAGATAGGCCTCGCGCATCGCGGCCTCACCCACACCGCGCGGCTTGAGGCCGGCCATCACGTGCAGGCGCTGCGCGCCCAGCACCTTGGCGTAGTCGAGGGCGATGCCGACGCCGTCCTGGAACTGGGCGCTTTTCGCCGGATCGCACGCGAGCCCGCGGTCGCCTGCCGCCCAGTCGCCCGGCGGCATGTTGAACAGCACCATCTCGAGCCCGTGGCGGTCGAGTTGTTCGCGAATTGCCTCGGCCGGATGCTCGTACGGGAACAGGAACTCCACGCCGGTGAAGCCGGCCTTCGCTGCGGCGCCGAAACGCTCGAGGAACGGCACCTCGTTGAACATCATCGACAGGTTGGCGTTGAACTTTGGCATGGCGGGCTCCGGAATAGAGGTTTGACGACGGGCGCAGCGTACACACCCCGGCGAGCGGCGTCAGCGATCCCGGTGCAACGCAGCCGCGAGACGTCGTCAGCCCTGCATCGCCGCTACCTGTGCCGCCGCTTCGGGCTCGAACTCGTTGATGTTATCGATCTCGGTGCCCATGGCGATGTTGGTCACTCGCTCCAGCATCACTTCGAGCACCACCGGCACGCGATGCTCGCGCATCAGCGCCTTCGCCTGCGCGATGCCTTCGGCGATCTTGCCCGGCTCCCACACGCGGAGCGCCTTGCAACCCAGACCTTTCGCGACCGCGAGGTGATCGACACCGGCGCCGTTCAGCTCGGGTGCGTTGATGTTGTCGAACGAGAGCTGCACCTGGTAGTCCATGTCGAAATTGCGCTGCGCCTGCCGGATGAGACCAAGGTAGCTGTTGTTGACCACGATGTGCAGGTAGGGCAGATGAAACTGCGCACCCACCGCCAGCTCCTCGATCAGGAACTGGAAGTCGTAGTCGCCGGAGATCGCGACTACCTCGCGGCTGGGGTCGGCAGCGACCACCCCGAGTGCGGCGGCGATGGTCCAGCCGAGCGGGCCCGCCTGGCCGGCATTGATCCAGTGGCGCGGCTTGTACACGTGCAGGTGCTGCGCCGCCGAGATCTGCGACAGGCCGATGGTGGTGACGTAGCAGGTGTCGCGACCGAGCGCGGCGTTCATCTCCTGGTAGACGCGCTGCGGCTTGATCGGCACCTGATTGAAGTTGGTCCGGCGCGGCATGCTGCCCTTGCGAGCGGCGCATTCGTCGGCCCAGGCAGAGCGGTCCTTCAGGCGGCCCGCGGCTTTCCATTCAGTGGCGATGGCGACGAACAGTTCGAGTGCGGCTTTCGCATCCGAGGCGATGCCGAAATCGGGCATGAACACGCGCCCGATCTGGGTCGGTTCGATATCGACGTGCACGAACTTGCGACCCTTGGCGTACACCTCCGGCGAACCGGTGTGCCGGTTGGCCCATCGGTTGCCGATGCCGAGCACGAAATCGGACGCCAGCATCGTCGCATTGCCGTAGCGGTGGCTGGTCTGCAAGCCGACCATGCCCGCCATCAGCGGATGATCGTCGGGGATGGTGCCCCAGCCCATGAGCGTGGGAATGACCGGCACGCCGGTGATCTCGGCAAATTGCACCAGCAGGTCGGACGCGTCGGCGTTGATGATGCCGCCACCGGCGACGATCAGCGGGCGCTCGGCGTCGTTGAGCATCGCCAGCGCCTTCTCGGCCTGGGCGCGGCTCGCCCGCGGGCGGTAGACCTCGAGCGGCTCGTAGGTGTCGATGTCGAATTCGATCTCGGTCATCTGCACGTCGATGGGCAGATCGATCAGCACTGGTCCCGGACGGCCCGAGCGCATGATGTGGAACGCCTGCTGGAACACGCCCGGAATCTGGGCCGGCTCGCGCACCGTGACCGCCCACTTGGTGACCGGCTTGGCGATGGATTCGATGTCCACCGCCTGGAAGTCTTCCTTGTACAGGCGCGAGCGCGGCGCCTGGCCGGTGATGCACAGGATGGGAATCGAATCGGCGGAAGCCGAGTACAGCCCGGTGATCATGTCGGTGCCGGCCGGGCCGGAGGTGCCGATGCACAGGCCGATGTTGCCGTGCTGGGCGCGGGTGTAACCCTCGGCCATGTGCGACGCCGCCTCGACGTGCCGGGCGAGGATATGGGTGATGCTGCCGCGGGCACGCATCGCCGCATAGAACGGGTTGATCGCCGCGCCCGGAACCCCGAACGCCGTGGTGATGCCTTCCTTCTCCAGTATCGCCACCGCCGCTGCCGCCGCTGTCATGCGCATGATCGCCTCCCGCTGTTGTGGTACTGCATGACACAATCCTGCGCGCTGCTGGCCCGGCTGGATTGCATGGGCGGCCATAGCACTTATGCATTCGCTGTATGAGTGGAGGAGGAGCGTATGGATCGAATCGACGGCTTCCGGCTGTTTGTCCGGGTGGTGGAAACCGGCAGCTTCTCGCGTGCCGCGGTCGACGTGGGGGTGACCCAGCCGACCGTGACGCGGCAGGTGGCCGCGCTAGAGCAGCGCCTGGGCGTGCGGCTGGTCAACCGCAACACCCGGCGCCTGAGTGTGACCGACGCCGGGCGCGTCTACTACGAGCGCAGCAAGGCGCTGCTCGACCTGCTCGAGGAAACCGAGCACCTCACGCTCGACCGGCAGACCGCGTTCACTGGCCGCATCCGCATTGCCACGTCGGTGGCGTTCGGTCGCCGCGTGGTGACGCCGCTCATCCTCGGATTCATGAAGGCGCATCCCGAGATCGAGATCGACCTGCGCTGCGACGACGCCTTCGTCGATCTGGTGGCGCAGGGCATCGACGTGTCCGTGCGACTGGGCCGGCTGGCGGATTCGTCGATGGCGGCCAAGCCGCTGGGCGTGAATCCGTGGGTGCTGGTGGCGGCGCCGGCCTATCTCGCCAAGCGCGGACGGCCGGCCGAACCCCAGGACCTCGGCCGGCACGATGTGCTGGTCTATAGCAGCGTTCACGGTGACGATCAATTGCATTTCACCCATCCGCGTCGCGAGCGCGTGTCGGTGCGAGTGAAGGGCGCCTTCCGCTGCAACAACCTGTCGTCGCTGCTGGCGGCCGCGCGCGAGGGCTTCGGCATCGCGGCGCTGCCGCTCTATGTGGCTGGCGCATCGATCGACGCCGGCAACCTGGAAACTCTCCTCACCGCTTACACCCTTCCCAGCCAGGAGATTCACGCGGTGTTTCCGTCGCCGAAGATGGTGCCGTCCAAGGTGACCGCATTCGTCGAGCATCTGAAGGCGCACTTTGCGAGTCCCGACTGGTATGTGGCGGCAGCGCCGGCGGCGCCAGCGGCGAAGCGGGTAGTGCGGCGCAAGCGGTAGCGGTTTGCTTTGGCCTCCCTCCACCAAAAACCCTGACCTCATGGAACAAAATCGCTAACCCTTTGTTTTTGAGAACGCCTTTCCCGCGCGCGGGATTGGGAATCCTGATCAGCGACATTGCTCAGCGTCCCTCACCCTCGGTCCCTCTCCCGAGAGGAGAGGGATGTCTCCTGCTCCCTTCTCCCTCCGGGAGGGCTGGGGATGAGGGAAATCTGAGCGCTGATGGCGGGGTTGCCTTGTTGTGGGCCAGTCTTGTGGTTGTTGCCGTCATCTGGAGGCGTAGTGGCTGAACTTCATCGCGAATCAGGAACCCTGATGCACTCGCCACGAGCGCCCCTCGGAGCGCATCATCGATGCCGGATTCGATGCATCTGCGAGGAGCGACCGACTATGCGTACCACCATCAATATCGACGACGATCTGCTTGCCAAGGCTGCCAGCCTGATCGGTCCGATGAATCGGTCGGCGATGGTGCGAGAAGGGTTGAAGGCCCTGATCGAACGCGAGAGTGCAAGACGGCTTGCCAGCCTGGGAGGGACTCAGCCGGCGTTGACGCTGGCGTCGCGCAGACGCGCCAAGCCTTCGGCTTGATCACGTTGGGTACGTTGATGTACATCCGCTTGTTCCGGTAGCCGGGACCGGAAAGGGTAGAGACAGGGTGGGCGCAGTCGCAATGCCATCGTGTACCCTTTCGGCCATCGACTCCTGTTGCCCATCCCACCATGAAATTCACCGGCACCGACTCCTACATCGCCACCGACGACCTGATGATGGCCGTCAACGCGGCCGTCACCCTCGAACGGCCATTGCTCATCAAGGGCGAGCCCGGCACCGGCAAGACCATGCTCGCGCTGGAAGTGGCCAGGGCGCTCGGCCGGCCGCTGTTGCAGTGGCACGTGAAGTCCACTTCCAAGGCGCAGCAGGGCTTGTACGAGTACGACGCCGTCTCGCGCCTGCGCGACTCGCAGCTCGGCGACGGCCGGGTCCACGACATCGCCAACTACATCAAGCGCGGCCCGGTGTGGGAGGCGTTCGCCGCCGAGCAGCCGTCGGTGCTGCTGATCGACGAGGTCGACAAGGCCGACATCGAGTTCCCGAACGACCTCCTGCGCGAACTCGATCGCATGGAGTTCTATGTGTACGAGACCCAGCAACTGGTGACCGCGAAGCACCGGCCGGTGATCATCATCACCAGCAACAACGAGAAGGAACTGCCCGACGCCTTCCTGCGCCGCTGCTTCTTCCACTACATCAAGTTTCCCGACCGGGAGACCATGGAGAAGATCGTGGCCGTGCATTTTCCCGGCCTGAAGCGGAACCTGCTGCGCGAGGCGCTCACCGCCTTCTTCGAGATCCGCGACGTGCCGGGGCTGAAGAAGAAGCCGTCCACCTCCGAACTGCTCGACTGGCTCAAGCTGCTGGTCGCCGAAGACATCCCGCCCGAAGCGCTGCACGGCACCGAGCAGGGCAAGATCATCCCGCCGCTGCACGGTGCGCTCATCAAGAACGAGCAGGACGTGCACCTGTTCGAGCGGCTGGTTTTCATGTCGAGGCGGGCGCGGTAGGGGGCGTGCGACTTGCCGACGCCAAACCCCTGACGTCAGCACGCCCGTCTATGGTTTGTTCGCGATCGGCACCGGAAACTGGACGGGGCAGGCCTCGATCAGTTTCGACTTGATCATCTCTGCCGTACTCGCGTATGCAATCTCGGTGTTGAGATCGGTTTCCGCCTTGGCGAGCTGCCGATCGAGGTTGGCAATGCTGTCTTTCATGGTCCGTGATGCGGCATCGAAATCACTCTGGAACTTGACCGTCCGGGTGATGTCCTCCGAGTACACCCACAGGCTACGCAGCGTCGGGCCCCAGCTGGGGATCGATTTTTCGATGGCGTTTTGCGTTATGTCATTCACCTTGTCCGCAACTGCGGTGTTGCCATCGATGATGCGCTTCTGCGCTGCCTGCGAAGCCTTGTTGAGTTTGCAGGCGATAGCGCCAGTAGGGGGGGTGACACAGAGCAGGTTGCCTATGAGGTTGGCATGAGCCCTTACCATGTGCGACACCAGCCTGATCGCGAGGACCACGTTTTCGGGTTTTTGCTGCTCGGCGATCTGTTGGCGCAACTGCGCCAGAAAATCCCGGGACTCTCGGAAGGCGTTGTAGCGCCGCGCCGTCTCATCGATCGAACTCTGTAGGTCCTTCTCGACAAAGCGCCGGATGTTCGCGCAATCCGGGCCAGGTCTCGGACTCTTGATTGGAGCCGGCGCGGGCGCTGCCCGAGGTGACTCGGCTTGCGTTGGGGTGCCGGGTCGTTCCGGGCGCTGAGGTTGGGCCGCAGCCTCTCCGCATTCCTCCTTCAGAACACGCTGAAGGTCGTTCTTGAGTCGGCACCCATCCGCTTGCCTGCAGGTTGCCACGTACGAGTCGTATTGTTCACGAGTCCAATCGCAGTTATTGGCAGACTCGATCGTGAAACTCATGGATGGCGCGTCAAAGCGATTGAATTCCTGAAAGCCTACTCCGCAAATTCATGCGGTGCCCAAACGCCCGAACTCGGCCGTGGGCTTGCCATAGCGAAGAGGGGCAAGACCACCGTCGGTCGGAGGGCATCGATAG
>JANXYG010000149.1 GCA_025350245.1 Betaproteobacteria bacterium | reverse complement strand
GGGGGCCATGCCCCCCGGCACGGGGCGGGCAGCGCCGTGGTCGGTCCGGCATTTCGAACTCGGCAACGAGCCGGTGGATGTGTATCGCGCCGAATTCGACGCCAAGGACACCGCCAAGGGTTACGTCAAGCTCGCGGCGGCCGTTTCCGTCGCGATGCGTGCCAAGGCCTCGCAACTGAACCAGCAGATTGCGCTGAAGGGCGTGCTCGAGACCGGCGTCGCGATCGCCGACTGGATCTCGGCAGTCCCGATGCTCTCTCGCTGGAACGGTGCGGTGCTCGACCGGAACAGCGGCCTGCGCGGGCACATGGACCATATCAAGGGCAATTTCTACAGCGCCTTCACCTGGCGCAGATCGGAGCGCGAATTGTTCGAGGAGGTCATGGGTGGCGGCGCCACGATCGGCGCCACCATTCGGACACTGAATCGCGACTACGGTCCGTTGCCGCCGTTCTGGCTCACCGAGTATTCTGTGTTCGTGCAGAAGAACAAATTCCTGGGTGGTGTCGACATCCTCCTCGACCACGCAAAGGATTTCCAGTCAGGCATGGCAGATGCCGACATCCTGCTCACCGCGATCCAGGAGCACTTCGGCGGCGCCTACCTGTTCAATCTGGCGCAGACCGGAACCTGGGGCATCATCGCCAACAGCGTGGATTTCCGCCTCCGGCCAGGGGGCCTCGCCTTCTCGATGGTTTCCCGGCTGGCCGGTGGCAACCAGTTGCCGGTCACCGTGAACGGCGCCCCGGTCGTCACGCTCGATACCGGTGCAGGCAACAATCCCAACAAGACCCGGTATTCGACCGTCGCGGCCGTCGCGTCGCAGCAAGACGGCGTGATCTGGCTCGCCATCCTGAATCGCAGCTACGACACCGGGGCGAAGCTGCAGATCGATATCAAGGGTGCGCAACCGGTGCGCGCCGACATCTCCCGCCTGGGTCCCGAAAAGCCCACCGCGAACAACGAGGAAAAGCCCGACAACATCCGCATCAAGGACGCCACCGCCGGTATCGATGAGGCGCGGACGATCACGGTCGCACCGCGATCCCTGGTACGAATCGCCTTCCAGCCGCGCTGATGTGCCTGGCGCTGGCGCAGTGACCGGCAGTCCGTGAGTCAAGCCACGTTCGCGACCTCGGGACCCGGATGAAGATCGCGATTCTCGGCACGCGCGGAATTCCGAACAACTACGGTGGACCGGAGGCGAACGCCGAGTTCCTGTCGCCGATCTTCCGGCGACTCGGCCACGACGTCACGGTCTACAGTCCCGACGAACACCCCTACGCGGGAAGCGATTGGCGCGGCATTCGCATCAGGCGAATATTCAACCAGGAAAGCCGCCTCGGCATCTGGGGGACCCTCGCCTACGACTATCTGTGTCTTCGCGACGCGATGCGCACCGATTTCGACATCGTCCTCGAACTCGGAAACGTGCCATGCGCGCTGTTCTTTCCATTGTTTCGCCGGCGGCGAGCGCGACTGGTCACCAACATGGACGGCCTCGAATGGAAGCGCAGCAAGTGGAATTTCATTCTTCGGCGATGCGCCCGTTTCACCGAGTTTCTCGGCGCGCGCTTCAGTGACGCCCTGATCGCCGACAACGAGGCGATCCAGTCCTACCTGCTGGAGCAATACGGCAAGGACAGCTTCTTCATTCCGTATGGCGCTCAGCCGGTGACCATGCCCGCCGACGATGCCCACCTGCGCCGCCGGGATCTGGCCGCGGGCGGGTACTACATGCTCATTGCGCGCATGGAGCCTGAGAACAACATCGAGATGATCCTCGACGGCTATGTCCGGTCCGGCGCCGAACGTCCGTTCGTTGTGGTCGGCAAGACCACAACGCGACATGGCGCCATGCTGGTCGAGAAGTACCTCGACACTGCACGCATCCGCTTCGTCGGCGGCATCTACGACTACGCCGAGCTGAGCGCGCTGCGGTGGGACTCGTCGATGTACTTCCACGGGCACTCCGTGGGCGGCACCAATCCGTCGCTGGTGGAAGCCATGGCCTCCAACGCGTTCATCGCGGCCCACGACAACCCCTTCAACCGCACCGTGCTCGAATCGAACGCGCGGTATTTTTCGAGCGCTCGCGACGTTGCCGATCTCATGGGGCAAGACCATTCCCGCGCCCGCGAATCGTTTCTCGCAGCGAATCAGGTCAAGGTGGCCAACGTCTACAACTGGGAAAAGGTCGCGGCCGAACACCTGCGGGTCTTCGAACTGCTGCTGGCGCGCACCTGACCGGCCGTCGATGACGCCGGTGTCACCGTGCATCGCCCTCGCGCGCGGCAAGCGCTTCCGCCACCACGTCGAGTTCCGACGGCGTGTTCACGTTCACGTAAGCACCATCGAACATCACGGCCCGCAGTGGCGTGCCGCTGCCCATGATGGTCTGCAGGACATCGGTAATCTCGAGTTCATTGGTGCGCCGCGATGGCGCCGTGCGGCGGATATGATCGAACACGCCGGTCTGGAAAAAGTAGAACCCCATCCCGCAGAATTCGTTGGCCACGACCTGCGGTTTCTCTTCCACGGCGACAATGCGCTCTGCGTCCAGTGTCACTGCATAGTTGCGGCGCACCGATTCGGGCCGGGCATTGCGTTGCACGCCGATGCCATAGTCGAATGCCGCGGAAAAATCGAAGGTACCCCTGCAGAAGCAGTCGCCCAGCGCGACCATGAAGGGCGCGTCGATGAGCTGTTCGGCGCACAGCAGGCCGTCGGCGATCCCGCGCAGCGTCGGCGGTTCGACGAAGCGTGCGTTGATCGGCAGGCCACTGACAAAATCGATCACCGACTCCTTGCCGGTCTTGACCACGAAGATGAAGTCATCGGTATAGGCGCGCCAGTAGTCGATCACGTGGCCCAGCACCGGAGATCCCTGGACCCCGGCCATGCTCTTGTGGCCCGCGGCGCCGGCGAAGCGACTGCCGCGGCCACCGCACATGACCACGCAGCGCATGCCACGGGTGGTTTGCGTACCGCCGAAAGGATTCACGAAACGGCCTCGACGGGTGCGCTGGCATCCGCATCGACCAGCGACTCGTACAGCCCGATCGTCTTGCGGTTGATGACGGCGGGATCGAAAAGATGTGCTGCGCGTGCGCGCGCCGCCTCACCCATCGCGCCGACGGCCGCAGGATCGGCCATCGCGAAGCGGATCTTCGCGGCAAACTCCGGCACATCGTCGCGGTTCGCCAGCAGGCCGCTCCGGTAGTCGTCGACGAAGTGCCGGATGCCGCCTATCCGGGACGCGAGCACGCACGCACCGGCAGCCATTGCTTCGGTCAGGATGACCGGCGACATGTTTTCCCACTGCTCGGGCACGGTGACCAGAAAGGCGCCTTGCAGTTCGCGCACGAGATCGGCACGCGATACCTTGCCGCGAAAACGCACGCGGTCGGCGAGCCCGAGTTCACGCACCCGGCGCTCGATCATGGCCTGATAGCCGGCATTCGCGGGCATGCCCAGAACATCGAGTCGCAGCGACGGGAATTCTCCGGCGACGAGGCCGAGCGCCTCGACCACCACATGCAGGCCTTTCCGGTGTTCGACCCAGCCCACATAAAGAAGGCGCCCCGTTTCCGGCACGCATTGCCGACGACTGGCGGCGGCCTGCCTCCAGATGTACTGCGGAATGACGGCGATGCGCGAGTCCTGCACGCCATGCTGCACCAGCAGTTCGCGCGAGGGCTCCGAGAGCACGACCAGACGGTCGACACTGGCGACCGGTCGCGCGAAGCGCCCCGGGCGCGAACCGAACAGGACACGCTTCACCGGCTTGAGCGCCCGCGCCCGACGCACGCCGATGCAATCCACGCAATGCTCGCCATGGCCTCGCACGCACAATTCATTGCCGCTGGTCAGGAGCATGAAGGACGGACAGAACACCCAGTAGTCGTAGATCGACCAGACCGATGGAACCCCCGCAGCCCGGGCAGTCTGGACCACGGACAGGCCCGAAAAGTGCAAGTTGTGAAAATGCACGACGTCGGGGCGACGGCGCGCGATGATAGCGGCGACACCTGACGCCGCCAGCGGATCGGAGGGAAAATAAAGCTGCTTGACCGCGTAGGCCAGTCGTGGCACAAAATGATCGAGGTTGCCGTATTCGTGGTGGTGCGACCAGGCGCTGCGCACCTGCCGGTTCTGGATGGGAAGCGTGGCGACTTCAACGTCCAGTCCGATGGCAACCTGTTCCTCGATGACTCGCTGGGTGGCGAACTCGGCGCCGCCCGCAATATGGTGCAGGCCCGGAAGGAAATCCGCCACGTGTAGGACTCTCATACTTCTCCGGGCTGAACGGACCCACGATTGCGATGCGAACAAGTATTGTGCTTCGGCATTTCAGAATTGCAAGCAAAGTCCGTATCCAGGATGCAATCACCGCCCTGCGATGGCGGCTTCCCCTTTGCCGCGCTTGACGCTATGGTCGATAACATAGGCGACAATCGGTGGACAATGCATCCATGCGATGCTCATAATGCCCGGATGAGGCGAGACGGCCGTGCACTGGACCACGAGACCCTGGAAGAGATCCGGCTGACGGCCGTACGGCGGGTGCGCGACGGTGAGAAGCCTGCCGTCGTGATCGCCGGCTACGGATTCAGCCGCACCACCATCTACAAGTGGCTGAAGGCCTCCTCGGGACGCGGCAAGGGACTCAGGGCATTGCGCGCGACGCAGGCGAGCGGTCGACCCCGCACATTGACGGCGGCTCAGGAGCGGCACGTGTTTCGCTTGATCAACGGACGAGACCCGCGACGGCACGGACTGGACTTCGGTCTGTGGACGCGAGTCGGCGTCGGGATGCTGATCGCGCAAAAGTTCGGGATGCGTCTGGGGGTGACCGCAGTCGGGGCGTTGCTGTCCAAGCTCGGGCTGACGCCGCACAAGCCCCTGCAGCGCGCCTGCCAGCGAGATCCGGGGCCGATCGAGCGCTGGCAACGCGAGTCGTACCCGGCAATCGCCGCGCAGGCCAGGCGCGAAAGAGCGGACGTGTTGTTCTGGGATGAAGCGGACTTCCGGGCCGGAGACGGCGCCAACGAGTCACGGGTGATTCCCGGCCATGCCTCGATGGTCCGGCACCCCGACCCGGGGCGGCCGATGTCTGCCGCGTCGGCGGTGAACTCGCGCGGGGCGTTCTGGTTCAGCCTCTATGAGGGGGCACTGAACGCCGATCTCTTGGTCGAGTTGCTCGAGCAACTGATGCACAAACGCAAACGGGCGGTTCACCTGGTGATCGAGAACCTCCCGGCCCACAGGAAAGCCATTATCGAAAAATATGTCGAATCCACCGACGGCAGACTCAGCCTGCATTTTCTGCCGGGCCATGCTCCCGCCATGACTGGCGATGAGTCCGTCTGGGGCCGGATCGGGCGCGCCGACGATCGATCGAGAGCCATTTCGGGGCAGCAACACCCATGAACCTCCGCATACGCCTGTCCCGCCGCATGGCAGTCATCATTGTCGCTTCGTGTGTCTCCGGTTGCGCCACGAGCAGTATTCCGCTGCTCAGCCAGACCGGCGTTCGCAACCCCGGCGACGAGACGGCGGCGGCCGGACGCAAGGTGCAGAACAAGACCATCAGAGACGCGGCGTCCGCGGCCGCCCCCGCATCCGTGCCCGCCCCCGAACAGGTCAAGACCAGCGAGTTTCCGCTTTCCGACAGCCGCACTTCCGGCGAACTGCGTTTTCAGAGTGGTGACACGGTGAAGGTAACGGTGTGGGGCTATGCGGAACTCGACCACACTGCGGTGATCCAGCCGAATGGCAAAGTTACTTTGCCGCTGGCTGGTGAGGTCGATGCGGCCGGCGCGTCCGCAGCCGAGCTCAGGCAACGCATCATCGACAGGCTCGAGCCCTTCACCAAGGCCGGCAGCGGCGAGATCCGGTCCGGCGACACCCTCGTCATCGACGTGTGGCAACACAACGAACTGCGTTCCACGGCGATAGTCGACCCGTCGGGCATGGTGACGTTTCCCCTGGTCGGGCAGATCCGGGCGGTGGGCAACGCTGTGGACAGCATTCGCAAGGAAGCCGAGCACCGCCTGCTCACCTACGTGAACGACGCCCGGGTGACCATTCTGCCCACCTTCAACAACCGGCGCGTCCTGTACGATCGTAGCGTGTCGGTGCTTGCGCAAACCCTGCAGCCACGCCGCGTCGCCGTGATCGGTGAAGTCGGTGTACCGGGCCTCACGGAGATTCGCGGCTCGCTTCGGCTCGTGGAGGCGCTTGCTCAGGCGCAGATGCGCGACAAGACGGCCGAACTCAACAGCATCGTCGTGATCCGCAACTACGACAGCGGTTCGCCGCAATACCGGATGATCCGCCTGGCCGACTATTTCGAAGGACGGGCACCCGACCAGAACATTCAGTTGCAAAACAACGACATCGTCGTCGTACCCAAGACGGTGATCGCCAAGGTCGGTGAATTCGTCGAACTGTTCTTTTCGCGCACCGCGCCGGTGTTCAGTTGGTGGACTTCGATGTTCCAGGCCAGCGCAGCCCCCCAGTCTGCCGAAACCACCCGCCTGATCAACGAATCCCTGCGACGGTCGCTCAACGCGATCTCGATCAACCCCAGCCGCTGACCGCCGGTAACGACATCACCGTCGCGGGCCGCCTTGCATCATGCCGGTCGACCTCACGCCACCTCAGCGCCCGACGCGCCGTTCCAGAGGGTGTCCGCCCCCCATTGGGGGTAGCAAACGCAGTGAGCTTGGGGGGCATCACATCAATCCGCCTTGCGGCGGGCAACGACCACCAGTTGTTCGCCCCAATCGCGCGTCGGCGAGAATCGCATCGTGTAAGTCGCGTCGGCCGCGCGCAGCAATGCGCGAACAGCGCCAAGTACGCCGATACGCCGCAACAGGCCTTTGACGAGGTTCTTCGAGGAACGTGCCTCGTAGTATCCCGTCGCGGCAGCGCCGGCCTGGTCCGACGCTCGCTGACGGCCGCGCATGCGCAAGCGTGCCTCCCTGAGCATGCCCAGGACGTCGATGCCGCAGACTTGCTGGGACACCACCTCGAAACCATTCTCCTCGAGCATCGCGACCAGAGTGGCCCGAGAGAACAGGACGATGTGCTCGTCCTCGCAATTGATCACCCACCATCGGTTGCCGAACAACCGCCGGTACAGGCTGTCGAAATTGGGCGTCGTGACCAGCAGGGCGCCATCCGGCTCGAGAACCCGTCGGGCTATCGCAAGCGCCTTGGCGGGTTGTTCGAGATGTTCGATGACCTCGATCATCGCGACTGCGTCGAAGCGCTGCGTCGGCGCCTCGAACCCGTACAGGGTTCCCTGGGCGACGTTAAGGTTCAGCGTCTGCGACGCGTAGCGCGCCGAGGCCCGGCCGATCTCGATGCCTTGTCCTTGCCAGCCGGCATCGCGCGCGACCGCGAGAAAGCTCCCGGTTCCGCAACCGACGTCGAGCAGCCTGCGCCCCGGCAGGCGCATGCAACGCGTCAGGGTGCCGAGAAAGCGCCCGTAGTAGGCCACGCTGGCGGGCTCGAACGCGATGCGCAGGCGTTCCGGATCGACCACATCCTGCTCAGCCCACATCTGCAGCTTGCGCTCGATGAGATCGCTCGACACGCGCGGCTCCACGTAGTGCATGCCGCAAAGACGACAGGTGACGACGTGCGAGACCACCAGCCTGAAGCGTGCGGCCGCATCATCGGCGCCGCAACGCGGGCAGTGCACGTGAACGTGGTCGGCCGAAACCGCGGATGATCTCTGCATGGCCCGGAATCAGCGTTCGCCGTTGGCGAGGAGTTCGATCGGCCGGCGCGCCAGCGGACTGCGTGCCAGCGCGGCGAGGGCAACGCGATTGACCGCGCCGAGGATATTTCCGAGCGGCCGTTCGAAATCCGCGAACAGCACAACGCGCTCCTCATCGGTTTCATTTGCCACCGAATGCGGATACGCGTCGTCGAAGATCATCGTGCTGCCCTCCTTCCAGTGCCGATCGATTCCGTTGACCCGAATGCGGCACTGGTGCGCCGCCGCCGGCACTTTCAGCGCGAGGTGATAGCGCAACAAGCCGGCATAGGGACCGCGATGCTCGGGAATGCGTTTGCCTGGCGCCAGAATGGAAAACATGGCGTTGCACAAGCCGGGAATATTGTCGAGCAGCCGCGCCGTTCGCGGGCAGCGCGCGCAGTTCTCTGCGATGCGCGTGCCGAAGACGCTGAACACGAAGACTTTCCAGCGGTCGTCCTGGGTGACGCTGCGTTGTTCTTCGGAAATGTCCTGGAAATTGGGAATGCGCGCGCGATCTTCGAGGACGCGGTCGAGTTCGCCGCGAATGGTCCGCCAGTCGGCCTCGAGCACGCGGACCCAGTCGAAGGCGGTCGGATCGAAGAATACCCGGCGTCCGTCCGCAGCACAGCGGCGAATCAGCGATTCTGACACCCGCAAGCTGTTGCCGAGCACCAATGCGCCCGCAAGCGCGGCCGGCGTTCTCATGGCCACCTGCGTGGGAAGGGTCGGGGGCACGGCATGGGCCGGATATTACGGCACGCGCGCTCCCGCGCAAGGTCACCGGCGCGCGGCCCGCCGGTAGACTTCGACGGTCCGCGCGGCTGCATCGGCCCACGAAAACCGACGGCTGCGCGCGAGTCCCGCGTCCCGCAGCCGCGCGCATAGCTCCGCGCTGCCAAGCAGGCGCGCCATGGCGGCGCCAAGCGCGTCTTCGTCGCCGGGATCGACGAGCAGCGCGGCTTCGCCGGCGATTTCCGGCATCGACGACACCGCCGACGTGATGACCGGCGTGCCGCACGCCATGCTCTCCAGAACCGGCAGGCCGAATCCCTCGTAAAACGACGGATAGACCGAAAACGTCGCGCGGTTGTACAACCCGAGCAATTCTTCCTGGGTCACGAATCCGGTCATGTGCACGCGATCACCGATGCCCAGAGCGCGAATCTCCTCGACCACCCGGTGGCCCCCCCAGGCCTGCTTACCCACCAGCACCAGATCATGCGGGATCGCGCGCGCCAGACGCGCGTATGCACGCACCAGTTGCCGCTGGTTCTTGCGCGCGCCGAGGTTGCCGACACACAGGATGAAGGGGCGATCGATCGCAAACCGGGCGGTCATGCGCATTGCGCGCGACGCATCATCGATCTCGCCGAACCCGGCGCCCAACCCGTTGTGGATCACGCTGATCCTGCCCGGGTCGACGCCGTAGACCGACACCAGGTCATCGCGCGTCGCCTTCGAAACGGCGATCAGGTGCCTCGCCATCCTGACCATCCGGGGCATCACCCGGCGCATCCGGGAGGCCATCGCCGGCGAAAAGAATTCCGGGTGCTTCTCGTAGCTGAGGTCGTGCACCGTCAGCACGACCGGGCAGGGGGAAAGCGGCGGCGCGAAGTACTGGAAATGCGCCACGTCGATCCGGTCCCACGCGAGACGCCACGGTGTGACCACCGGAATCCGCAGATAGGGCCACGCCGGGAACAGGCGCCGAAGTCGGCCGGTACGCGCCGCCGGGCCGGACGCGCCAGTGTGATAAAAGGTCATCTCCATGCCGTCGGGCGGCGCGGCCTCGTAGGCGCGCATCAGTCCTTCGGCATAGGTTTCGTTGCCCGTCGCTTCCTGCCCGATCGCATGAACATCGAAAGCAACTCGCAACATGAAGGTATGTCGGCGTGGTCCGTGAATCGGGTGGAGGCACGCTTGGAGCGTGACGTCTGCAGCGGTGGCGTCGGGCGCGAATCGGTGGTGAGAAACGCGAACGCCGCGGACTGCACCGCCGCCGCCTTCGCAGCGGCGCGGGGAGACATCGATGTTCCCGTCACCGTTCTCGCCCGGAGCCAGCAGGATTATGTCAGAACCCGCTGAATCGCCGGGCGATCCTGAGGGAACCACGGTTGTGGAAACGATCCGCCTGCTGCGCGCGGACCGCGCACGACTCGACCGGCTCCTGCGCGACCGCGGCATTTCCGCTTCGGCAATCCTGTCGCCGTCCTTTCTGTGCGTGGCCCTGTACCGGATTTCGCGCTACCTTTTTGTCAACGGCAGAACCATCGCCTCGCGACTGGTTTGGCAGGTGAACCTTTTTCTGACCGGTGCCGACATCAGCCCGATATGCCGCCTGGGTGCGGGCCTGGTCGTGATTCATCCGGTCGCCGCCACCATCGTCGGCAGCGCCGGCAGGTGTCTGACCGTGGAGGGGCACGGCGGCCTCGGTGGCGGACTCGCGTTGAACGATATCGGCGCCGGCCCCGGACTGCCACTGCTCGGTGACGAAGTGCACCTGGCGCGCGGCGCGTCCATCCTGGGCCCGGTGCGCATCGGTGACCGGGTGCGCATCGGCCCCGGATGCACCGTGGTGCGCGACCTGCCGGATGACGCCGAGGTACCGGCCCACGAGGTACTCATCCTGCGGCGGACGCGGTCATCGACCGGCGAGACGCATGACGCCGTCTGATGCATCCCGCGCCGGCGGCTGCTACCAGCTCGCGGCATTGCGGCGCGACTTACGCGCCGATATCGATGCCTACATCGATTTCGCCAGCCAATACCGGGATGGCGGGAAGAATCTCAGGCGTCGCCTCAGTGCGTTGCTTACGCCCTCGGTCACAGCCTGCGCCTTGTACCGTGTGTCACATTGGTTGTATGCGAAGGGCTGGAGCCGCGCGGCGCTGCTCGCCGCCTGGTGCAATCTGCTGCTCACCCGCGTCAGCATCTGCCCCGCCAGCACCATCGGCGGCGGCCTGTACATCCCGCACCCGGCGACGTCCATCGTGTTTCAAGGATGCGCCGGGCGCAACCTGCGGCTTTTCGCCGGGTCCGGGGTGAGCGCCGTGCCACTCTCGCCCCTGCATCGGCACGCGCTTCGAGACGCGCCCACCCTGGGCGACGACGTGGTACTCGGATACAAGGCGCTGATCCTGGGACCGGTAGCGATCGGACGCGGGTGCCTAATCGGCATCGATGCCGTCGTCGATCGCGATATTCCACCGGGAGCGACGGTGCTGGCGATGCGGCGGCACCCGGCAGGCAAGCGGCCGCGAAACCACTGATCGCGGCGGCCGGCGAGCTTTCACGCCGACTTAGGTCACGCCGGTTCCGGTGGGTGTCATGACATCCGCGGCCGGGATGCGATCCAGAGATCCTGCGGAAAATCCGCGGCGCCGACGCCAGCAACGTATCTGACGGACTCGAACCGATGCGCCAGCATCGACTGCAGGAAGGCTGGGGGATGAAACCCCAGGAAGTACTTGCGCCCTTCGGCAAAACCCGCTCGCTCGACTGCCAAGCCCTGGCGGTAGGCGTGCTTCTCTTCGGGGCTCAACATGTCGGCGTAACCGTCGCCGTGACTGGTGCCGATCATGAGCCCCTGGGGACGCAATACCCGGGCAAACTCCGCAACCGAAGCTTCGATCGACTCTGCCGAAAGGTGCGTCCACACCGAATAGTGGTAAACCGCGTCGAAGGAGCATGCATCGAAAGGCAGCGGTGGTGAGGGTTCGCAACCGAGGAATTCGATGCCGTCGAGGTGTTCGCGGCACCATGCGATCGCCGCTTCGTCGACATCCACGCCGGTGACCGACGCTTGCGCATCGAGCCCCATTGCTTTCAGATGACGAATGATCCGTCCCGACCCGCAGCCCCACTCGAGCACGGCACCGGCCGGGCGCGGCATGCCCTGAGTGATCAGCTCGACCATTATCCTGGCGTGATTTTGGCCAGAAGCGAGATATTCGCCGGCGTCGACGTGGCCGTAGGCTTCGAACGCAAGCGGCGCCGGCGGCAATGCGAATCCCGCATGCGAGCGTCTGAACCGGCGATTCGCCTCGGCAGTCGACAGCATGTGCCGCCAAAAATTGATCCGGTCGGCCACGCCAAGCAGGCGCAGTCGGCGCAGCCGGTCGCCGATGCGGCTGCGCCATCCGCGATCACTCATCCCAGCCGAACGCCGTCCGCGTTCCGAGCCGAGCCTGCGGCTTGCCCGGCTGGTGGTTTCACGGATCGACGCGCGTCGCCGGCCGACCGCAGCAGGCTTTCGAGCGCGTCGAGCACCTCGCCGGGCGTGATCATGTCCATGCATTTGTTTCCCAGGTGGCAGGTGGGGCGAAAGCAGGGACCGCATTCCACCGGATGGTTGATCAGCACCGAACCCCGGTGCACCGGCCGCCAGATCGCCACATGGTTATGGCTGCTGAACAGGGCCACGGTCGGCACCTGCATCGCATCGGCGATGTGCATGGGCCCGCTGTCGGTGCTCACCAGGGCCGAGCAACGGGCCAGCAGCGCCGCGGTTTGCCCGAAACTTGCGCGGCCCACGAAATTGCGCAGCCGCGCGAGGCTGCGCAGGGTCGGCGCGCCGGCTATGGCGGTCGCCTGGCTCGCCTCGTGTTCACCACCGATCAGCACCAGCTCCGCCTGCGGCATGGCATGACCGAGTTGGCCGATGAACTCAAGAACACGGTACTCGGGCCACAGGTTGGCCGCTTGCCGCGACCCGAAGAACAGGCCGATGCGACCACCGTCGCGGTCCGGAAATTCGTTCGCAGCCCACGCGTGGTCCGCCGCCGAAACCGGCATGTGTTTCGGATACCGGTCGGTGAACGCGGCGTCCGCCAGTCTGAGCGTCGTGTCCACGATATTGTCGTTCTTCATCGCTTCCGCCGTGGGCAGGGCGACCGGATGAGTCAACTGGGAAACGAGTTCTGGCACCGCATACGCGCGGCGATAGCGGGCCTGAGAGGCGCGCATCAACCAGGCGTTGCGCCAGAAGTCGCGCTGGTTCGAAGACACGGTATTGAACGTGGGCACGTGTAGATCGACCCACAAGTCGAAGCGCCGCCGGTATAACCGCCACATGAACATCGGCCGTTTCCAGGGTCGGTCGGTTTCGTAGAAAAGCAACTCATCGACGAACGGACTGCCCTCGAGAAGCGCACCAAGGTGCGGCCTCACCACGACGGTCATCCTGGCCTGCGGATAACGCTCCTTCAGTGCCTGTATGGTCGGAGAAACGCACAGGATGTCGCCGATGCCGTTGATCATCAGGCAGGCGATACTTCGGACGTCGTCCGCCGATGGCAATGTCGGCCCGGCATGCGGTTGCGGCCTGGTCATGGCCGAGGCCTCGAGGCCGAGCCGGTATCCGGATACGACGATTCGCCACCGCCGACGACGCTGCCGGAAGCGATGCAGGCCGTGTTTCCGGTGGTCGCGCCTGCCAGCAGCGTGACGGCATCACCGACGATGGTAGCGCTCGGGGAGCCCGGGACAGGACCGATCTCGGCGCCGCCCAGGCACACGAGACCGGCACCGACTCGCGCGTTCAAGCGCAGGGGGGCATCACCGAAGGCCGCCCATCCGGGTCCGATCGCGGACGCCGGATCGACCCACACGCCGAAGGCATGGCGGTTCAGACGCGCCACGCACCACGCCCCCGCCGGGACGCCGCGGAGCATGAGGTGCCGCGCCACGCGCGCGAGCAGTACGCCCGCGGAAGCCCGATCGATGCCGCGCAGCGGCGCTCGCCTGGACGCGGAAGCGCGTCGCTCCATCCGGGATCGGCGGCGCTGATCTGCAACAACGACATCGACCAGGTCCATTAACGTGCGGACGTCGCCGGCGCCACGCGAACGCCAGTAGAAACGCGTGAGCCGAAGCGGTTGGAACAAGCCGAGCGCAAGCATCGAACCCGGAACCGCGATGGCTGCCGCCACGATCACCGGTATCCGGATCGGGAGCGGCGCGCCGAGCGTCGCAAGCGCCACGGCAAGCGGTGCGGCGACAACCAGGATGAGCCGCCAAGAGTCGCCCTGGCGCCACAAGGGTCCGATGGACTTGTCGATCGAATCCAGCTTTTGCACACACTGCACGCAAGTCGCGCCGAGTTTGGCCAGCAGCGCGCCGTAGATCCCGTACAGCGGGACCAACCAGAACAACAAGACGAGGTTGAAGACGCCGCCAACGGCCATGGCGCGCGTGTCGGCTGCCTGCCGGTCCGACGCGTGCAGGAGACTGCTGGTCACGTAGTCCATTCCCGCAACGACCAGGGCTGCCATGAAAAGCTGCGTCAGGAGCACCGGATGCGGGTGCTGATTTCGGAACAGCAGATAGACGTAGGTGTCGGCGAGCAGGATACCGACCAGGGCGGCGTACGCGAGACCGCCCACGAAGAGCAGCAGCAGGCCCCTGACGGCCACCCGAAAATGAATGCGCGCGGCGACGAAACGCCGTGAGATCCACGGGAACAGCGCCATGATCAGCGCCGTCAGCAGGATGATGCTGATCTCGTAAGGCCGGTAACCCACGGCGTAGTAGCCGATGGCTTCGACTCGCTCGTAGATCGACAGCACGAGGAAATCCATGCGGCTGAACACCACGAACAGCACCGCGCCGACCAGAAATGCCGGCAGGACGCGAAAGATATCGCCGAGGACGGCGCGGTCGGGCAGTTCGAAATGGCTGATGATGCCGGTTCCCCTCATCCGCAGCAGATAAGCCGCGAACGCTGCCAGGCGCGTCGCGAAGAAGATCCAGATGAGTTCCACCAGCCCGCCACCCATCTGGAGGGCGGTGACAGACACCACGACTCGGGCGAGGTTCTCCGCGACCGCGATCCCGGCGGCGGGCCCCGCCCGGCCGAGACTCATGAAGATCACCTCGGCGATGAACAGCAGGATGCCCGGAAAGATCAGGACGCCGGTAACCGCGATCGCTTGGCGGACCTGCGGTGCATAGTCGCCGAAGTGAAGGAACAGGAACACCAGCACGTCCATCACGACGCAGCCGAGGATGCTGATCAGCCCGATGCTGCTGAAATACTTGCCGGCCATCTCCGGATGGCGCGCGACCTCGCGCGCCAAGTATGGCGTCAGGCCCAGGAGGGGCAGCATCTGCATGATGTAGTAGAACGTCATCACCAGCGCGTATTCGCCCAGGAGGGTGTCGGAGTGGCGGGCGATGATGATCAGGACCGCTAACGCACCCAGGGGTGTCGCGAGCCGGTTGACCAGCACATACCTGGTATGTCGAAGGGCTTGCTTGCGCACCATCTGGTGGTCAGCCCGGGGCGCCATCGTTCATGCGAACGGCCGGCGGCGCCGGACGAATTTGCGCACCCCGGTGGAAATCGCGCCTCGCAACAGAAATTGCGGAGAACCGCGGGCGATGATTTCGGCGAGACCGTTCAACATGCCCGACCCGGAACGGATTTTTTCGATCCCGATCAGCGTGTGATAAACCGATTCGCGGCGACGCAATTCGACCGGGTCGAGCAGGCGGCCCCAGTTCTGCAGCACTTCGAGCGCCTCGACATGGGACGCAAGCTTGTTGCGGTAAGTCGCGCTGCCTTCATGTACGCGATATCGGCAGCAGACGTCCTGGATGCACGCCGCTCTGAACGACGCGGCGATGGCCGTGAACAACCAGTAGTCCTCGGCGAAAGTGAGGTGCGCCGGAATTCCTCCCACGGCCTGATAGGCACGGCGCGACACCATCGCCGATACCATCGGAACCAGATTGCCCTCGAGGAGCAGGGGCCGGAGGATGTCCCCTTCGGGAAGCGACCGGCCCTGGTACCGATAGACGGTCTCCCCTTCCTCGCCCCGTTCCGAAAACGACACCGTGCGGCCGTATATCAGTCCGACCTCCCCTTCCGGATCGGTGCCGATCCGCCCTACCTGCCGCGCCAGCTTGTCGGGCAGCCAGAGGTCGTCGCAATCCAGAAAAGCGAGCCACGGTCCACGTGACCGGGCGATCGCGGCATTCCGGCCTTCCGCAAGGGGCATGCGGCGGGGCGAGCGAAAGTAGCGGATGCGCGGATCGCCGAACCCACGCATGATCGATTCGGATTTGTCCTCGGAACAATTGTCCCAGAACACGATCTCCCACCGCGGGTAGGTCTGCGCCAGCGCAGTGTCTACCGCCTCGGCCAGATAGCGCGCGCTGTTGAACCCGTTCATGATGACACTCACCAGCGGCTGGTCTGCGGCCGCTGGCGTGCCGGGGGCCGGCTTTACCGTCACCGCCCGCGGCCCGGCTCCGGGCCGGCGTGACGCTCCAGGATGCGGGCGATGGCTTCGACGTGTCCGGCCTCCACGCCGGCATGGGTCGGCAGCGTCAGCAGTTCTGCATACAATGCTTCGGCGACCGGGCACGCCGCGCCGCCGAAAAATGCCGGATGCAAGTGGCATGGCTTGTAATGAATCCTGGTTTCGAATCCCGCCTCGTCGAGGGCGCCGCGGACGGCGGCACGCCTTTCCGGTGCCAGGCGGACGGGAAATATATGGGACACCGTGCCAGGTTCGCAGGCCGGGAGCCCGACCCCGTCGACCGCACCGAGCCGCGCCCGATAGGCGGCGACGAGCCCGAGGCGGTGCGGTTTGATCTCGGATTCGAAGCGCGCAAGCTGGACCCGGCCGATGCACGCCATCAAGTCCGACATTTGGTACCGCCATCCCGGGCCACGCACCTCGACATCGGCGGCCGATGCCGGCGACGCGGACCGTTCCATGCCCAGGTCGCGCAGGGCCGCAACCCGCTCGACCACCTTCGGGTCAGATGTCACGACAGCCCCGCCTTGTCCGCACGTGATGTTCTTGATCGGGTCGAAACTGAAACAGACGACATCGCCGGATCCACCGATGAGTGCGCCGTTGCGGGCACTGCCGAAAGCGTGCGCCGCGTCCTCGACCACGCGCAATCCGTTGTGTGCCGCGAACGAATATAGCGCGTCGAGATTGCCGACGTTGCCCGCGTAGTGGACCGGCATGATCGCCTTGGTGCGGCTGGTGATTCGCCGGTGCGCATCGTCGAGGTCGATCAGCCCTGAATCCGCCAGAACGTCGCAGGCCACCGGCGTGGCCCCTGCCATGCGCACTGCCTGGAAACTGGCCACATAGGTGAGCGAAGGAACCAGCACCTCATCGTTCGGACCCAGGCCAAGAGACGCCAACGCAAGATGTAGCGCGGCCGTGCCGGAGTTCACGCACAGCACCGACCTGCCGCCACCGAGATAGCTTTCGAGCTCTTCCTCGAATGCCCGTGTTTCCGGCCCCATGCCGAAGTACCCGGTTTTCATCACCCTCGCCAGGGCGGCGGACTCGCGGCGCCCGACCTGAGGTTTGCTCGTGGGCAGTTTCGCGGCCCGGCGCGCCGGGCCGGCGGGTCTCACCACCCCGACCTGCGCCCCAACGTGTGGCACGGACGGCGGATCAGCGGCTCTCATGATTTTCGGCTCTGCTGCGCGAATACTTGTCGAGGATCTCATACACCTCGTCGAGCGTGCGCGCACGAACCAGGCCCGTCGCGATCAGGACGGTATAGACCAGAATGTCGAGGTCGAGCCGCCAGCTGCGCGAGAGTAGCGCAGCGCGGCAATAGTCGGCTTCGAGCCGCAATCGTTCGAGGTCCGAAACCTCGGTGCGGCCGATGAGTTGCACCGGCCCCGTCATGCCCGCGGGCGTGAGAAAACGATCGTCGACGGCAGGATAGATCTCGCGCAGGGAGGCGATCACGTTATCCGGCAAGGGCCGGTTACCAACGATGCTCATGTCACCCTTCAGAACCAGCAGGAACTGCGGAATCTCAGTCAGCGCCCAGCGCTCGATGAGCCTGCCGATGCCGGTGTACAGCGAGGAATCCGCGGGAGCGTTGAGGAATCGCACGTTGCCGGAAACCGGCACGATATCGCGGTTGAATATCCGATCGGCATTGCGCACCATGGTCCTGAACTTGATCACGGGCCTGAGCGCGGTGCTGCTTACCCGGCGCTGCGAGACGTAGAAGATCGGAAATCCCGCGCACATGGCGACCGCGATACTGCAAATCAGGAGCGCGGTAACCCAGACGACGGCCCCGGCGAGCGTCACTGCCAAGTCGAAGATTCGTTTTCGGTCCATGCCGGTAGAGGATCGGTTGTTTCGACGGCGCGCGCGCCGTCGTATGGTTGTAAACCGAAGTGACGATGCATTGTGCGTGCCGGTGCCCCATACGTGATGCTGCGCCGGGCAACACGCCGGTCTCTGAGACGAACAGCATTTTCAGCACAGCACCAGCGATTGGTACGCGAATCAGCGTCGCAAAAGCATAACCCAGTTCGGCGGGTCGGCCCTCATGGCGTGAGACCCGCCAGCGGCCGTTTCCCACCAACCTGACATTTCCCCGCTGGATTACCCATTTTTGGGCAGCACCTCGAGTCGATCGAACGTTTGTCCGCGAACAGCACCCGATCGGCGGTGCCGACCCCAAGGGTCGCATCGGGTCATTTCCGGACCCGACGCGTCGATACACGAGTTCAACCGCGGCAAGCACCCCGGCTCGTGGATAATGCGTTTGCTTCACTCCTGCCCAAGACGCATGTCCATACAGTGGTTTCCGGGTCACATGACCGCGGCGCGCGACAAGGCGGCGGAGACGATGGCGCGCGTAGACGTCGTCATCGAGGTCGTCGATGCCCGCCTGCCCGAGGCCAGCAGCAACCCGATGATCCGCACGCTGCGCGACCACCGGCAGCGGCCGTGCCTCAAGCTGCTCAACAAGGCCGATCTCGCCGATCCGGCGGCGACGCGCGCGTGGCTCGACTTCTTCGGCAAACAACCAGGCGTCACGGCAGTCGCCCTATCGTGCAAGAAGGCTTCCGACGTGGCCCGCGTTGCCGGCCTGTGCCAGGCGATCGCCCCGCATCGCAGTGACGGCACCAAGCCGTTGCGGATGATGATCATGGGCATCCCCAACGTCGGCAAGTCCACGCTGATGAACGCGATGCTCAAGCGCCGCGTCGCCAAGGTCGGCGACGAGCCTGCCGTCACCAAGTCGCAGCAGAGCCTGGACCTGGGGTCGCACATGACGCTCACCGATACACCCGGCCTGATGTGGCCGAAGATTCGCTATCCGGGTGACGGCCTGATGCTCGCGGCCAGCCACGCCATCGGCACCAATGCCGTGATCGAGGAGGAAGTCGCCAACTTCCTGGCCGAGGTGCTGCTGCTGCGTTACCCGGCATTGCTCACAGCACGCTACGGCATTGCGACTGGCGGTCTGGACGGGCCGGCGGTGGTCGAGGCGGTCGCGAAACGGCGCGGCTGCACGGTGCGTGGGGGCGGTCTCGACCTGGAGAAAGCTGCGCTGATCCTGCTGCTGGACTATCGCAGTGGGGCGCTCGGTCGCATCAGCCTCGAAACGCCGCAGAGTCGGGCGGAGATGATTCGTGCCGTGGAGGTCGCAGCGGCGCCTGCACCCGACGCCGCCGACTGACCGTCAGGTGGCGCGGCCACCGATTTCAGCCTCTTGCCGCATACTTCTCCAATTCCGCCAGCATCTGCTGCACGCGGCCGATGCGCCACGGATCACGAAGTCGAGCGACCCGTGGTGCAAGGCCAACAGCCCGGCCCATTCCGGTCGCGCGCCCAGCAGCGCCTGGTACTACCGTTCGGCCTGCGACCGGGTGTTGGTGAACAGCAGCGCGGTGCCCGATGAATCGATCTCGGCCGCGGCTTCGCCCACGCCGCACGCAAGGCGCCGAACCACACCGCGTACGTCTTGCCGGAACCGGTGGTGGCATGCAGCAGACCACTCTCGCCCGCCGCCATCGCGGTCCCGACCTCGCGCTGGAAGCCGAGTGGTTTCCCGTCGCGGGCCGCGAACCAGCGGTCGGTGTCGGCCTGCTTCACTCGCCGCCGCGGATCAGGCGTGACACTGCGGACCGGACCGAACGTTTCGCGGGTGTTCTTGCGCACGAACGCATCCACGTCGCGGAATTCGGCGTCGGTGAGTCCGGCGTAGGCCTTCGCGAACGGTAACGGTGCCTGGTCGCGCCAGCACAGCACCTCGCCATCGGTCACGGTACCGTCGGGCAGGCTCGCGCCCAGTGCCGCCATTTCGGGAAAGCGATCGGTGATCAGTTCGTCCCCGCGTGACCACAGAAAGGTCTGACCGGCGCGCCGCACCAGTTGCGCACGAATGCCGTCCCATTTCCATTCGGCGTGCCAGTCCTGGATCGGGCCGAGCACCGCCACCGGCTGGTCGAGCGCATGCGCCAGGAAAAACGGCAACGGGCGCGCCACCCGATGACCGCCATCGTCGGCGGCTATCAGCGAGCGATAGCGCTCGGCGCTCGGTTACCAGTCGCTCACCAGCCGTTCCGCGATCACCGACGGTTCGAGTGCGGCGACTTCCGCCAGCGCGCGCGTCACCAGCAGCTTCGAGACCCCGACCCGAAATCCGCCGGTGGTTCAATCGGAGGAGCGCCGTCTCGCGTTGCCTCGCGCCGAGCATCGGCAGTGAAGGTGCCCGTCGTGATGATGATTCCCTTGTCGGCGCGGCCAGACATGGCCCCTCGAAAGTCTCTGACATGCGATGTCGAAACAGACTTGGCGTATCGCTTGCACTGAAAGAGGACCTTGAAGGAAACCAAAGGGTTGATTTGCAGGGTGCCGTAACCATCGAGGCCCCCATCACCACTTTGTCCCGTCACCACGACTTGAGTGAAGCCGCTTTCCCGGAGCAATCGCTGAGAAAGTCGCTCGAAACCTGCGGGCGGCAGGCGCATCAGAATATCGAGAGTCTCGGCGCGGTAGTCGTTGGACGGCGTGCCGCCGGCTTCGGCGACTTGCTCCGCCAACGGCTCGCTTCCTGCGGACTTGATGCGTCGTTGTTCGTCGAAAATCTTGACCCAGCCCGAAAAGATTTCGCCTGATTGCGTAAGCGTGAGGTGGGTGTTGCGGCCGCGTTCGGTAAGACGCCAGACGCCTCGCTTCGATGAATCGAGAAGCCCTTCCTTCACGAGGTAGAACCGCGCCCAAGCGATGTTCGTACGATAGCGAAGTCCTCCGGAGGGCAGGAGTTCGTTCTGGAGTTCATCTGACATTGTCAAGTCGGTGGCGACTTGTTCGGCAGCTTCGTCTGGTGTGCCGGAGCCGCCGAGTTTCCGCAAGGCGTCCAACAACGGACCGAAATACTGAAGGAACTTCGTGCCTTCGAGATTTCTCCGTTTACCCATGAAGATGGCCTCCCGTCAAAGGGCTGTCATTCGAATGTCGTCGCTATTGCCGTCGCCGCAGGACCGGTAGAGCGCCGTCAACTTTGTTCTTGATTGGCGCCATTGCTCAGCGTCCCTCACCCTCGGTCCCGGAG
>JANXYG010000156.1 GCA_025350245.1 Betaproteobacteria bacterium | reverse complement strand
CGCTCTGCGCAGCCGTAACAGCTACCTGGGCCTGATGGGCGATTGGGGTTCGGTCAAGTACGGCTCCAACGAACATATCTACGAACAACTGCTCTATAAGAGCGATCCTTTTGATGGCGCGGCCGGGGTCGGCGGCAACCTGAACATCATGGGTTCGCCTGGTGGCAACGTGTTCACCAATGTCAATTGCACCTTGGCTGGCGGCGGTGGTTGCGCCCAGTTCTATCGTCGTACCGAAAATTCGATCTGGTACGACTCGCCCGATATCGCCGGCTTCACCTTCAGCGCCGCGTGGGGCATGCCGAACAAGAACTTTGGCAATGCGGCCGGCACCACCGTCAAGTCGAGCTCAGGCGTCTACTCGGTCGGCGGCAAGTTCGCCCCGGCCAACCTGCCGTTCTACGTCGATGCCGCCTACGAGCGTCACACCGATTACAACGGCATGAGCCAGATCGCCACCAACACCTATGGTGCTGGCGGCATCAGCAACTCCACCGACACCGGCCTTCAGGTTGGCGGCGGTGTGATGTTCGGTGATCTCACGGTCGGCGCTCGTTGGGAGCAACTGAAGTACAAGGCCGATGGCGTGGTCAACGGCTTCGCCGAGTGGAAGCGCAATGCGTTCAACGTGACTGCCAAGTATGGCCTGCCCACCGGTTACGTCGGTGCGCAGTTCGTGATCGCCAGCGATGCCAAGACCAAGACTGCTGGCACTGAGACGTTCAACGGTGACAAGACCGGCGCGTCCTACATCGCGGCTGGTTACTATCACAATCTGAGCAAGCAGACCCAGGCCCAGTTCGTTCTGAGCTTGCTGCGCAACAAGGACAACGCCAACTACATCAACATCGGCCAGCCGGCCGGTGGGCGTGGTACCGACAGCACCGCGATCTACGTGGGTCTGAAGCACTCCTTCTGATCCCCGCTCCTTCGGGAGCGAGTCCGGAAGTCGAAACGGGCACCTTCGGGTGCCCGTTTTTTTGGTGTTGCGCGTCTCGCCTGCAGCTTCCCTCACCCTCGGTCCCTCTCCCGGGGGGAGAGGGAGGACTACTGCTCCCTTCTCCCGCCGGGGGAGAGGGAGGACTACTGCTCCCGGAGAAGGAATGCCTCCTGCTCCCTTCTCCCTCCGGGGAGGGCTGGGGATGAGGGAAACCCGCGCGTTGATTGCCGGGTTGCGCTGTTGTGGGCCAGTCTTTTGGTTACGGCAGTCATCTGAAGGCGTAGTGGCTGAACTGCGTCACCAATCAGGATCGGCTTCAGGCTTTACTCCTTTACCAGACGAAACTCGTACTGTGCCGTGTGAAAGGAAACGGCGCACGGCTTGCCGTCCGGAGCCGTGCCGGCAGGATGAGCCGTGAACGCCGTGACCAGCGAATCCTTGACCCCGAACACGGCGTCCGATCCCAGGTAGGGGTCGCCAGCCACGAAGACGTGGGTGGTGACCGCCTGATATCCCGGCGCGGAAACGATCGCATGCACATGGGCTGGCCGGTAGGGATGCCGTCCCATCGCGCCCAGCATCTCGCCGACGGGGCCGTCGGTCGGGATCGGGTAGCTCACCGGCTTCACGGTACGAAAGCCGAACCGGCCTTCGCCATCGGTCGTCAGCTTGCCGCGGGCGAACGCCGCATCCGGCTTCTGCACGTCGTACCAGCCGTCACCATCGGTCTGCCAGATGTCGAGCGTCGCGCCGGGGATCGGCCGGCCATTCACGTCGAGCACGCGGCCGTTGATGTAGCAGGGCTCGCCGGCGCAGCCGTTAGCGATGTCGCTCCACATCGGTAGCGACGCCGAACCGGGAAGATAGAACGGCCCGAACACCGTGGTCTCGGTGGCGCCACCCGGCTTGCGGTGGTTGATCGCGTCGACCAGCATCGATACGCCCAGGGTGTCGGAGAGCAGGATGTACTCCTGCCGTTTGTCGTCGCACTTCTGGCCGGTGGCGGTGAGAAAGCGGATCGCGGCAAACCATTCGGCCTCGGTGAGTTCGGTGTCGCGCACGAAGCCGTGCAGGTGCCGCACCAGGCTGCTCATGATCTGCCTGAACCGCGCGTCTCCCGCGTCGCGGAAGGTGGCGAGTACCGCGTCGGTCAGGCTCTGCCCGGTGGACGCGGTCATGATCAGATCCTCTCGATGATGGCGGCGATGCCCTGACCGACGCCGATGCACATGGTGGTGAGCGCGTAACGCGCCTTGCGCTCGAGCACCTCGTGCGTCGCGGTGGCCACCAGCCGTGCCCCGCTCATGCCGAGCGGGTGGCCGAGCGCGATCGCGCCGCCGTTCGGGTTCACGCGCGGGTCGTCGTCGGCGATGCCGAGCTGTCGCAGTACGGCGAGACCCTGCGCGGCGAACGCCTCGTTGAGTTCGATGACGTCGATCTGTTTCTGGCCGAGGCCGAGGCGGGCGAGAAGTTTTTGCGTCGCCGGCACCGGGCCGATACCCATGATCCGGGGCGCGCAGCCCGCGGTTGCCACACCCACCACACGGGCGAGCGGCGTCAGGCCATGCTTCTTCGCCGCGGCCTCGCTGGCGATGATCAGGGCGCAGGCGCCATCGTTCACGCCGGAGGCATTGCCCGCGGTCACCGTGCCATCGGGCTTCACGATCGGCTTCAGCTTCGCGAGCGCCTCGAGCGTGGTTTCGCGCGGATGCTCGTCCGCGCTCACCACGACCGGATCGCCCTTCTTCGACGGGATCGTCACCGATACGATCTCCTTCGCGAGGCGGCCACTCTTCTGCGCCGCCGCCGCTCGTGCCTGCGAGCGAAATCCGAAGGCATCCTGGTCGGCGCGCGACACGCCGAAATCCGCGGCGACGTTCTCGGCCGTCTCCGGCATCGAGTCGGTGCCGTAGCGCTGCTTCATGGCCGGGTTCACGAAGCGCCAGCCGATGGTGGTGTCGAACACCGCGTTGGTGCGCGAAAAAGCCGCGTCGGCCTTGGGCATCACGAACGGCGCCCGCGACATGCTTTCCACACCGCCGGCGATCATCAACTCGGCCTCGCCGGCCTTGATGGCGCGCGCGGCGATGCCCACCGCGTCCATGCCCGATCCGCACAGGCGGTTGATGGTGCTGCCCGGAATCTCCCGCGGCAAGCCGGCCAGCAGCAGCGACATGCGTGCGACGTTGCGATTGTCTTCGCCGGCCTGGTTGGCGCAGCCGAAGACCACGTCGTCGACGGCATTCCAGTCGACGCCGGGGTGACGCTCCATCAGGGCTCTGAGTGGAATGGCGCCGAGGTCGTCCGGTCGTACCGACGAGAGTGCGCCGCCGTAGCGGCCGATGGGGGTGCGCAATGCGGCGCAGATGAAGGCTTCGGGCATGGTTCAGTCCTTGGGTTGATCGCGCTGGTGACCGACAGCTTCACCGGCAGCGAGAGCGTGAGAGCAGGGTCGTAGATCACCGTGCGCGGTAGCACGCGCCGAATACGACTCTGGAAGGTGAAGGGCGACATTGCGCGTTCAGGCGACGACCGACTCGCTGACAGCGAGCAATCGCACGCCCGTCAGCCGCTGTAGTTCGTCGAACCCGAGCCCGTCGGCGACGTCGATGACTTGCAGCCCGCGCGGCGTGACGTCGATCACCGCGAGGTCGGTGTAGATGCGATGAACGCAACCGATGCCGGTGAGCGGATAGCTGCAGCGCTCCACGATCTTGCTCTCGCCGCCCTTGGTCAGGTGCTCCATCATCACGAACACCTTCCTGGCGCCGATGGCGAGATCCATGGCGCCACCCACGGCCGGAATCGCGTCCGGTCCGCCCGTGTGCCAGTTGGCGAGATCGCCTGTTGCCGACACCTGGAACGCGCCCAGCACGCAGATGTCGAGATGACCGCCGCGCATCATCGCGAACGAATCCGCGTGATGGAAATAGGCGCCGCCGGTGAGCAGGGTCACCGGCTGCTTGCCGGCGTTGATGAGGTCAGGATCTTCCTCGCCCGGCGCCGGCGCGGGGCCCATGCCGAGCAGCCCGTTCTCGCTGTGCAGGAACACCTCGCGTTCGCGCGGCAGATGATTGGCGACCAGCGTCGGCAAGCCGATGCCGAGATTCACGTAGGCGCCTTCGGGGATGTCGCGCGCCACGCGGGCGGCGATCTGGTCTCTCGACCTGCGGTTCATGCTGGCGGCTCCTGGTTCATGCGACGGCCTGATGGTCGCCGCTGTCGGCGCGCGTGGCGTTCACCGCGACCACGCGCTGAACGAAGATGCCCGGTGTGATGATCGCCTCCGGGTCGAGCTCGCCGAGGCTGACCGTGCGCTGCACTTGGGCAATCGCGCATTTCGCCGCCATGGCCATGATTGGTCCGAAGTTGCGGCCGGTCTTGCGGTAGATGAGGTTGCCCCAGCGATCGCCGGCCAGCGCCTTGATGAGCGCGAAGTCGGCGCGGATCGGATACTCGAGCACGTAGGCGCGACCGTCGATGACGCGGGTCTCCTTGCCTTCGGCGAGCAAGGTGCCGTGCCCGGTGGGGGTGAAGAAGCCGCCGATGCCGGCGCCGGCAGCGCGGATGCGCTCGGCGAGGTTGCCCTGCGGCACCAGTTCGAGCTCGACCTCGCCGCTGCGATAAAGCGCGTCGAACACGTACGAGTCGGTCTGGCGCGGAAACGAGCAGATGACCTTGCGCACCCGCCGCGCCTTGAGCAGCGCCGCTAGGCCGACCTCGCCGTTGCCCGCGTTGTTGTTGACGATGGTGAGGTCGCGCGCGCCCTGGTCGATCAGCGCATCGATGAGTTCCGCCGGTTGGCCGGCGGGGCCGAAGCCGCCGATCATCACCGTGGCGCCATCGTGCACATCGGCCACCGCCGCGGCGAGGGAGGCGACGATCTTGTCGATCATGGGTGCTGTTCCTGGATGGCGCGGTTCATCGCGGGTAGTACGGCGGAATCTGCGCATCGACGTTGACCCACACGCTCTTCGCCTGGGTGTATTCGCGCATCACCTCGAACCCCATCTCGCGGCCGTAGCCCGAGCTGCCGGTGCCGCCGAATGGCGCACCGGGTTTGACCCGCTGGTAGCAGTTGATCCCCACCATGCCGCTCTTCATGTCGCGCGCGAAGCGATGCGCCAGCAACATCGTTGAACTGGCCGAGTTCGAAGCGGCGAAAGCCGGTGCGCGCATCGGGCTCGCTCACCACGATGTTGAACGCGGGTTTGGTCGGTGCGGCGGGTGCGACGGTCTCGAGCATTGCCATGGCGGAGTCTCCAGGGCGATCAGGGGTGCAGATCTCGGCCCATTTCTGGACCGTGAGATCGCCGACGAGGGTCTGTTGCAACATGACGCCGGGGCGTGCCGCGCTGAACTGGTAGGCGGCGCCCTTCGGCAGCAGCGCCTGGTGACCGCGCTCGAGGTGAATCCTGCCCATCGGTTATCCGCCGGGTGCGCTCGCGAGGCGCACCGTGCCGTCGCCCTTGATGGTCGGCGGCGTTGCCGGCTCCACGAACGAGACGGGGACTTCGCCGTCCATCACCAGCACGAACTCGTCGTGCCCGGCGGTGAACCAGTCGGAAGTGCCTTCGGCGCGGATGGCCTCGATGACGTATTCGAGGTTCTTGGCGACGGCGACCTTCTCGTATGGCTTGGCTCTGGAGGCTACCTCGAAGACATTCGAGTGGCAGTAGTACTCGGGGTTGTCGTTGATGATGGTCAGCGGGCCCTTCTCGTATGACGAGAGCGACCCGAACACCGTGGTGAACTGGGACATGCGAGCGCTCCTCCTCCAGCGGACACCGGTTTGGGCCGGGCCTGCGGGGGCATTGCCCCGCGGTTGTGGACTGACGCTCGCAACGCTGTTCGCGATTCGAACATCCGTTCTTTTGATGAACAGAGAATAGTGATCGGCGGAAATCGCTGTCAAGCATTGTTTCGCCATCAGAACGCTTGTTCGTATCGTGAACTTATCGCATGATTTGACGAGAGAGTGCGGGCCAGGAGCGAGGCCGATGGAGATGCAGACGGTGGAAGGCGACGTTCAGGAATCATCGCCCGCGGACCAGGACACCCGGCCCGGCGACGGTTACGTGCAGTCGTTCGCACGCGGGCTGGCGGTGATCCGCGCTTTCGACAGCGCCCACCCTTCCATGACCTTGTCGGAAGTGGCCGAAGCCGCGGGCATCACCCGCGCCGGCGCCCGCCGCATCCTGCTCACCCTGGTGCAACTCGGCTATGTGGCGGTTGACGGGCGTCAGTTTCACCTCACCGCGCGCATTCTCGAACTCGGCTTCGCCTATCTGTCGTCGATGCCGTTCTGGAATCTGGCCGAGCCGATCATGGAAGCGCTGGTGAGCGAGGTGCACGAGTCGTGCTCCGCCAGCGTGCTCGACGGCCCCGACATCGTCTATGTGCTGCGCATCCCCACCTCCAAGATCATGACCATCAGCTTAGCCCAAGTTTGTCATTTGGCACTACGACCATCAATGGAATCCTTGACTTAGGCGGGTATTGCGGCGCGTATGGCACTACTTTTGTGTCGCACGGCGCGGCTCTGGGTCGGTCGATGAGATCGCGCTAGACGAGCACGCGGTGGGTGCCGCCAGGGTTGGGCGAGTGGCCCAGGATCTGGTTGATCGTTTGGTGATGCGGCTCGGGCCGTGTGGCCTTACGCACATGCACGGTGCGGCCATCGCGGCGCTGCAAGGTGGCCGTCACGCGCCGCTGCGTGGCAAGTGTCTCGCGCACAGTCGTCCAGCTGTCGTCGATACCTTGGTCCTTGAGTTGCAGGCGCAGCGTGTGCACGAAGTGGTAGGCCAGTACGCTGATGAACAGATGGCCTTCGACCCGGCGGTCGATCTGGTGGAAGACGGGGCGCAGGCCCAGGTCGGTCTTGAGCGAGCGGAACACCGACTCGAGGTTGGTCAGCATCGTGTAGGTGCGCCACAGCGTGGCGTTGTCCAACTCCACGAGGGTCGTGCGCAGGCAATACACACCCGGGTGCATGGCCGCGCTGCCGGGCTTGATGCGCTGGGTCCATGTGATGGAGTTCACCTGCGTGCCGGTGTCGTCCTTGGTGAGTTCGACCTGATAGTGCTGCGCCGCACGCGCGTAGCGCTGCTTGGCGCGTCCGAGCCGCTCCATGATCTTGGCCAGGTCCCGGGTCCCGCGGGGCTTGCTCAGGCCCGCCACCAGCTTGAGCAACACCGCCTCGAAGCCGGCCGCCTTGGCCGCATCGATGGCGCGGTCCTTTTGTTCGCGTGCCGGCGAGTGGCAGTACAGCAGCGCGTGGCCGTGCTCGTCGAGCACGCGCTGGATCTTGATCGTCACCTGGCCGGCCGACTGCACCTCGGTGGCGAGCGCCGGATCAAACTGGCGCTCGCGCAAGCGTGACACCACCACGTAGTGGTAGCCCTGGGCCCTGAGCCACGCCAGGTTGGCCTCGGTGGCGATACCCGCATCCATCACCACCGTGGCACCGCTCGGTGCGCCCAGGCCCGTGAGCATGTCCTTGAGCGTGGCGGGCTCGCTGGCATTGCCGGCAAACACCCGGCTGCGGCGCGGGAACCCGCTGCCGTCCAGCGCCATGGCCAGGGTCACCAGCGGGCAGTCGCTGCGGGACTCCTTGCTGTGCCCGCGCTTGGCCTTGCTCACGCCAGCGGCGACGCCTTCGAAGTAGGTGTTGGTGAGGTCGTACAGGGTGATCGTCTCGCCGAAGCCGAAGAGGGTCTGCGCCTGCGCGAACAGATGGTCCTGCAAGGCCTCGCGGTGCTTGTACAGCGCGTCGGAGGCGCGGTACAGGCGGTTCAGATCCATCGCCTCGAAGTCGAAGCCGAGCAACTCACCCAAGGCCGAGCGCTGCTGCAGCCACGCGTGCGTGGCAAGCTCGCTGCCCGGGTGTGCCATGCGGCCGATGATGTTGCCCACGGCGGCCGCGATCTGCGGGCGGTTCAAGCCCAGCGCGCCCAGCTTGTCCTCGAAGCCGCAACTGCGCATCACCGAGAGCGCCGCATGTTCGACGCCCACGCTGCGCGGGCGCACCAGATCGAGGGAATCAAGATCGACCTCCTGGTATCGGCCAGGCTCGCCGGGGTCCGGCTGGGCGGCCTCACGGGCCGTGATGCTCGCCGCCGAGGGCTTCATCGCGATCAACTGCGCCGCATAGCGCTGCGCGAGGGCTTGCCCTGCGTCCGACAGCGTTGGATCGGGAAACGCGGACTGCCCGCGCAGCAGCTCATCGATGCGCTGGGCCAGCGCCGGCCACTCGCTCTGCGGCAGATCGAAGTGACTGCCCAGGTTGAGCAGCGTGACTTGCCTGACGGCGCTGCCCACGCGAACGCTTTGCACCAGGCGGTGGGTGGTGTAGGGCTGGCCGGAGGTGCGATTGCGGGTTTGGGTGCGGCGGATAAACATCGGCAGATGCTGCACGAAAACGCGGGTAAAAGATCATTTGCCAAAAACTATTATGGCACTACATTTCACTTTTGAAGCGACCCCCAGCATCCATGCGGGTTAGCGGCCGACGAGATAGGGAAATGGGCCAAAAGTTGACAAACTTGGGTTAGGGATAGGCAGCCGGCTGCCGGCGTTCTGTACCTCGATGGGCCGGGTGTTGCTGTCGGACCTCGACGACGCCGGCATCAACGCCATCTTGCGCAAGTCCGACCTGCGCCCGCGCACCGGCCGCACCGTCACCGACAAAGCCGAACTGCTGCAGGCGATCCGTGAGGTGCGCGACAAGGGCTGGGCCATGGTCAACCAGGAGCTGGAAGAAGGCCTGGTGTCGATCAGCGCGCCGATCCGCGATCGCAACCAGCGCATCATCGCCGCCATGAACATCAGCGGCCAGGCCAACCGCACCTCGCCGCCGCAGATGGTGAAGAAACTGCTGCCGCCGCTGCGCGAGTCGGCCGATCGCATCAGCGCGTTGCTGCAACGCCGATGAAGACGGTCGGCCTGCCGAACGGTGTGAGAGTGCCGGCGCTGGGCCTGGGCACCTGGCGCATGGGCGAAGAAGCGGGGCAGCGCAAGCGCGAGATCACCGCCGTGCGCCTGGCCCTGGAAATAGGCTATCGCCTGATCGACACCGCCGAGATGTATGGCGAAGGCGGCGCCGAAGAAGTGGTGGGGGCGGCACTCGCCGCCGCCATCGCGGATCGCACCGTGCGCCGTGAAGAGGTGTTCGTGGTGACCAAGGTCTACCCGCACAACGCCAGCCGCAAAAGCACCGTTGCCGCCTGCGAGCGCAGCCTCGCGCGCCTCGGCATCGACCGCGCCGATCTCTATCTGCTGCACTGGCCGGGGCAGCATCCGCTGGCCGATACCGTGGCCGCGTTCGAAGCGCTCGAGGCCGCCGGCCGTATCGGTGCCTGGGGCGTGAGCAACTTCGACGTGGCGCAGATGCAGGCGCTGGCCAAGGCCAAAGGCGGCGAGCGTTGCGCCGCCAACCAGGTGTACTACTCGGCCAGCGAGCGCGGCATCGAGTTCGACCTGCTCGGCTGGCAGCGCCAGCGGGCCATTCCCACCATGGCCTACTGCCCTATCGACCAGGGCGCGCTCGCCACCGACCCGACCTTTGCGCGGGTGGGCAAGCGCCACGGCGTCTCGGCCGCGCAAGCCGCGCTCGCGTGGGTGATGCGCCAGCCCGACGTGATCGCGATTCCGAAAGCGGTGGGTGAAGCGCACCTGCGCGACAACCTGGCTGCCGCGGAGATTGCGCTTACTGAAGCCGATCTCGCTGAGATCGACGCCACGTTTGCACCGCCGAAAAGGAAGCAGCGGTTGGCGATGGCGTAGCCGCAGGGGGAGCAGTAGTCCTCCCTCTCCCCCGGGAGAGGGATCGAGGGTGAGGGAAGCGCAGTAGTGGTGCCGGGAAGGATCGAGGGTGAGGGAAGCTCATCAGTGCAGCCGCGGTTTCCAGAGCAGGTCATTGCGGTCGATCGACCGCGCCTTGACCCGGGTGAGCCCACTGTTGCGGGCAAGTGTCAGCGGCACCTCGACCCCGGCTGCGCCCAGGCTCCAGATCTGACGAAACAGGTCTGCCAGGCTGACCACCCGGTGTCCCGCCACCTCGATGATGAGATCGCCCTGGCGAATGCCGGCGGTTTCCGCCGGTCCACCGGGCGCGATACCCACCACCGCCAGTTGGCTGTCGGATTCCGACATGTACATGCCGAGCCAGGGCCGCACCGGCGACAGACCCTGGCCGGTGCTGAGCATCGCTTCGAGCACCGGCGGCAGCAGATCCACCGGCACGATCATGTTGCCCTGGGTCTGTTCGCCGTCGACGGTTTCCTCGACCAGCAGCGACCCGATCCCGATCAGCTCGCCGTTGCTGTCCACCACCGCCGCGCCGCCCCATTGGGGATGCCCCGGCGAGGTGAACATGGCGTCATCGATCAGATACTCCCAGTAGCCGGCAAACTCGCGCTTGGCAAAGATCGAGGCCTTGAGCGAGTGCGCACGGCCACCGTGCCCGACCACGATCACGTCGTCACCAACGGCGCGCTGTGCCGAGCTGCCGAGCCGCAGGGCGGGCACGGGCAGGTGCCCCATCGGCATCACCAGCCCGAAGCCGGTAGCAAAGTCGTAGGCCATCGGGTAGCCGGCCACCAGCGCGCCGGTGTTGGACGTGAGCCACACCGTTTGCGCCTCGGTGATGAGGTAGCCGATGGTCAGCACCAGGCCGTCGTCACGGATGACCACGCCGTTGCCGACGCGCTCTGTGCCAAGGATCGCCGCGGTGAAGGCCTCGTCCGGAATCTCGGCGCGCACCTGCACCACCGCGTTGAGCACGCGGTGCAGGTCGAACTCAAGCTTGCCGGGGTCCGGCTGCATCGGTTCGGGGAAGGCCCAGTCGCCTAGGTCAGCCATGGGCGGGAGGCGAGGGAGACGTGGGAGAGGTTCAGAGTCATGGAGTGATGATAGTGGGGATCGCGGGGAGTGCAATGCAGTAAATGTTGCATCTCGGGTTTGAGAGAAAGAGTGAACCCCGGGGTTCTCAAGACTGCGGAACCAGATGTATTCGCAAATTTACTGGGTGCCGAACGTGTCAGTTGCCCGGTCACCGAACGAGCACTCTCAGGAGCCGTTGTGGACGGTGGCGCTGAGTACTCAATACAGATCGCCCACCGCAGGGTCTCTCGACGTTTTGTTGGTAACCTGAAGTTGATTCAGACGCTGTCGAGCCCGGTTCTGAGCGGCGGCGAGACACCCTTGCGTAAACTCCGCTCGGCATCGCCAACGGAATCGCAGGGCTTTTCCAGTCCAATGCCTTCATATCCATCGGCCGAATATCAAGCCACAGCCAACGCGACACACGGCCTCACAACCACGCAGCCAATTGTACAAGGAGTCGAGGCTAACCACTCTTCCACGCGCACCGTGCATGGTTCGGGCTATGCACTTCAAAGCCGAGGTTGCCATCTTCACGTTGAAGGAAACGACATGCTGGTTTATGCGAACAGTCTCGTACTGAAGCCGGTCGACGGGACAGACGAGATCGTGCAGTTGGTTTCTAAATGGGTGGGCCGGGGAGCGCAGGCGTTCGTAGATCCGACGCGACTGGCACAGGGTGTGGGGGAAATGCGGTTCAAGAATGGTAGTAGGCTAAGTTAAAAAGCCACTGTTGACGACGAACTAAAGCCAGCATACCCATACTATTTTTGCGCTCGGCTGGTCCATGCAGACGCTCTCGTATCTGGTCGCCAGTGGATAACTGAGATTGGGCTTCGTCAAGAAGATCGAGGCATGCCAGTTGATTGTTCAGTCTTGCTCAAGACGGACGAAATCAGCGCGCGGGTCACCGCGACCATCCAAGTTACTAGACCGCGACTTGTGAAGGACATTTTGGAGTTCTGTCGACCGGCTAGTGAGACTCCTGGCATCAAGGTCAAGCGCCTAGACGAAGAAAGCGCGACTGCCTTCGCTAGTGGGCCGACGTCATATCCGATTATTGGCAAGCTTTGGTGGATGGTACGGGAGATCAGCACGCCAAGAACGTGTTCGGCCTTAAGGCCTACGCGGCCTCGGAGGCAGATACGTTAAGTATTGATGGTAAGAAACGCCGCACGTTCCACTATCTAAGCCAGCCAAAGTTGATGGAAAAGCACATCAAGCATGGCGTGAAGGATAGCGCGGCAGAAACCTTACGTATCCATTTCGAATGGATCGCCGCCGAAAAGAAGATCATTATTGGGCATTGTGGAAAGCATCTGGACTTCTAGCGGCACACGTACGTTAAATGAGTAACGAGCTATTTGACCGAGATGTCGCCAGGATTTGCCGTGCCCTCGAACACCAAGCCGCTGAGCAAGAAGGACCTCGAAGTCTATGAGTCCAAGCGCGATCTTGCCGCCGATCTGCTGCAATCGATACGGGAAATGAAGGCGGGCAAGACGGCTGTCGTGTTCTCGGCTGCATCCGAGGCGCGGCAGAAAACCGGGTTGTCGCAGTTCGCGGCGTTGCTCGGCGTGTCGGTTCGCACGCGCAAGGCTGGGAGCAAGGGCGGAAACAGCCCAGCGGCGCGGCCCGGACGCTGCTCACCATCGCGCGAACGAATCCGCAGGCGCTTCTGGCGGTGGCGGGCAAGTAGAGGCCGGCGTTCGCTGAACCGCATCGACCCGCCCGATCGCGCATCATCTCCGCCCGAGTCCTCGCGTCTGAGAGCCCCCGGGCCGGCGATCATGTTCCGCGCCGACATGGACGCCTTGCCGGTGAAGGAGGAAACCGGCCTGCCCTACGCCAGCAGCAAGACCGGCAAGACGCTGGACGGTATCGATTCGGGGATCATGCACGCCTGCGGGCACGACGCGCACGTCACCTGGCTGATCGGCACCGCCAAGGTCATGGCGCAACTGAAGGCGCAATGGTCGGGAACGCTGATCGTGGTCGGGCAATCCGCGGAGGAAGCCTTCAACGGCGCCGCCACCATGGTTGCCGATGGCCTATATCCGAAAGTGCCGGCGCCTTCGGTGGTATTCGCGTCGCACACCAATCCAGTGTGGCCGGCCGGTTCGGTCGGCATGGGGCAGGGCCGGCGCAGGGCCGGCGCGGAACAGATCAACGTGACCATCAAGGGCATCGGCGGCCACGGGTCGACGCCGCACGCCTCGAAGGATCCGATCGTGATGAGCGCGCAGGCCATCATGGCCTATCAGACCATCGTCAGCCGCCGCATCGACCAGACCGAGCCGGTGGTGCTCACCGTCGGCGCCATCCAGGCCGGCACAGTCAACAACATCATTCCCGACCAGGCGCAGCTCAAGCTGAGCCTGCGCTGGTACAGCCGGCAGGCGCGCGAGCAGATGATCACGATGGTCAAGCAGGTCACCGACGCGATCGCGGTGGGCAACGGCATGCCTGCCGATCGCATGCCGGCCTACGCGATCACGCAGACCGTCTCGCCGGTCATCAACGACCACGCCCTGGTGGCGATTGCCCGCCCGGCGCTGGTGGCGGCGCTGGGCGAGGACAACGTCTATCCCGGCCTGCCGATGCAGATGGGCTCGGAGGATTTCCAGATGCTGGGCGACCCGGTGAAGGGGGTCAAAATCCTGCACATGGAAGTCGGCGTCGCCAAGCCGGAAGTGCTGGCGGCTTTCATGAAGAGCGGCGCCATGCCGCAGTACATGAACCACCATCCGAAGTTCCATGTCGAGCTGCCGACCATCGCGGCGGGTGTGAAGGCAAATGCTGCCGTGTTGCTGGCTTTGCTGGCGAAGTGAAGGGGCGGGCCCTTGGTCCACGGTTATCATGTGCTGTTGATTCAGGTCGTACAGATCACCCCCTCACGATTACCGGAGGCCTTGAAATGAAGAACTTTCACCCGGCAAGAAAACGTGTTGAAGTCTTCGTTGGTGAATCTGTCCGCATCCTCCGTGAACTCCAAGAACTCAACCAGACGCAGCTCTCCGAGCTGACCGGCATTCCTCAGGCAACCATCTCTGCCATCGAGAATGGCCGCGTCAATCTGGGTGTCGAACGGGCCAAGGTTCTTGCTCATGCGTTGAAGTGCCACCCGGCCGTCCTGGTTTTTCCAGGCTGGGAAGTTCCACTCGATGCGGTTGCGTAGCACTGAGGCCGAGAGGATGGCGCTGGTGCGGGTTGAACGTGCGCGATCGGATGGGCGCGAGGGTCGGGCAGGCCACCAATGCCACTGCTGTGGCAGCGCACACGTACAACGGAAGCACGTTACGCGCAGCTTCGGCCAAGGCGACGCGCTGCTGATCATCGAGGCGATTCCCAGGTGGTCGTGCCGAAGCTGTGGCGAGTCCTACTTTTCCGCCGCGACGATGCATGATGTCGAGCGCATCAAGACGCTCCGCATATCGGTTGCGGTTAATCGCTCGGTACCTGTTGCTACGTTCGGGGCAGGGGAGGTTTGACTGCTTCTCACTGAACTACCCAGCTCCCAGAGTGGGTCGTCGAATAGGGGCTGGCCACATTTGGCCCGTTCAGCGATGCGGCGCTAAAATGGCAACATCTTGCTTTTAAGGCCCACACCATGAGACACGCCCTGGTATCTGCTTTGGAGCAGGTCGAGAAACTGCCGCCCGAAGAGCAAGATGCTCTCGCTGCAATTCTCGTCGAAGAGATCGCGTCAGAGCAGCACTGGTCACAGTCATTCGCGCGTTCCGGGCACGTCCTGGAGTCGTTGGCGGCGGAGGCGCTCGCCGAATTCAACGCCGGCAAGTCCAGATCGCTCGACGAGCTTCTTTGAATTCGCGCACAACCGAGAAATTTCGGTTGCTCTTTGCCGCCGCTGCACCCGAGCGTCAAACGAGAATACGCAGTGCATACCGCTTGTGGCTGGCAAATCCAGCACATCCGTCCCTGCGCTTCAAGAAGGTTCATTCTCGCCTCCCGATCTACTCAGTCCGTGTCGATCTTCGTTGGCGTGCCGTCAGCGTGCTTCAAGACGATACGATGATCTGGTTTTGGGTTGGCCCTCATCGCGAATATGAAGCACTGCTCAAGGCACTGTGAGCCAACGACACAGGGGAAGTGAAAGAGAGAAGGGCCAGCGAGGTAGATCCATGCACACCATGTCTCACAAGGGATACACCGCTCGCATCACCGTCGATGAGCGAGACAACATCCTCGTCGGTCGAATCCTCAGCATACTCAGAGTCGTCAGGTTTCATGGCGAGACTGTCGCATGCCTCCGAGCTGACGACCGGCATGGTCGAGGCCATCAAGAAACAACTTGGTCTGAAAGGTAAGTGAACCATGTTCGAGTACCCGGCCAGACTGGTGGCGCAACCCGAAGGCGGATTCGTCGTCATATTTCCGGATGTGCCCGAAGCCCTCACCCAAGGTGAAGACCGTGATGACGCCTTGCTGCATGCCGTGGATGCACTCGAATCGGCGCTCTCTTTCTATGTCGTCGACCGTCGACCGCTACCTGTGCCGAGCAAGGTAAAGCGCGGTCAGGTGCTGGTTCGACCAAGCGTGCTCGAGTCTGCGAAGCTGGCGATCTACACGGAGATGCTGGTGCAGGGCGTGAAGAAGTCCGAGTTGGCGCGCCGTCTTGGCTGGCACATGCCGCAAGTCGACCGCTTGCTCGGCCTCAATCATGCGAGCCGGATGGAACATCTCGAAAGAGCAGCGCGCAGCCTGGGGCGCGAGATCCGGCTATCGGTGGTTTGACGCCCGACGTTTCCCGTTCCGCGGACGGCACCCATCCCGATCAGCAAACAACGTCTACTGATGTTGCGCATTCTCCAAATCTCTCCATGACCGCCATCACCGACTCCAACGCCCTCGTCGAATCCCCCTACGCCTGGTGGCGCTTGGCAGCCGCACTGCTGCTGTCCACCATCGGTGGTGTCGGCACGTGGTGTGTCGTGGTCGCGTTGCCCGCGGTGCAGCTCGAGTTCGGCTCCGCGCGGGGCGCGGCATCGTTGCCGTACACGCTCACCATGATCGGGTTCGGATTCGGCGGGATCATGCTGGGGCGATGGTCCGACCGGGTCGGCGCCATGAAGCCGGTGGTGGTCGGCGCGATCATCCTCGGCTGCGGTTCCATCGTGGCGAGCGCGGCCGGGAGCTTGTGGCAGTTCGCGATCGCGCAGGGGCTTCTGATCGGGGTCGGATGCTCCGCCACGTTCAGTCCGCTGCTGGCCGACACGTCGCGCTGGTTCGACCGGCGCCGCGGCATGGCAGTCGGCATCTTCGCCAGCGGCAACTACCTGGCGGGCGCCATCTGGCCGCCGATCGTGCAGCACTTCATCGCCAGCGCCGGCTGGCGTGCCACCTATGTGGGCCTGGGCGTTTTCGTCATCGTGACGATGGTTCCGCTCGCGTGGGTGTTGCGCCGCCGCTCGCCCACCATCGAGCCCAAGCGCGCCGATGGCGCGCCGGACGCCGCCCGTCCTCTGGGCCTGTCGCCCACCAGCCTGCACGTGCTCCTGATGCTCGCCGCCTTTGCCTGCTGCGTGGCGATGTCGATGCCGCAGGTGCACCTGGTGGCCTATTGCGGCGATCTCGGCTATGGCGCGGCGCGTGGGGCGCAGATGCTGTCGCTGATGCTCGGCTGCGGTGTTGTCAGCCGTCTCACCTTCGGCTGGATCTCCGATCGCATCGGTGGGCTGCGCACGCTGCTGCTGGGGTCAGGCCTGCAATGTGTCGCCCTGCTGCTGTTCCTGCCGTTCGACGGTCTGGTCTCGCTCTACGTCATCGCGGCCATGTTCGGCTTGTTCCAGGGCGGCATCGTGCCGGCTTACGCCATCATCGTGCGCGAATATTTTCCGGCAAAAGAGGCGGGCAGCCGGGTCAGCGCGGTCATCACCCTGAGCCTGTTCGGCATGGCGCTCGGCGGCTGGATGTCGGGCGTCATCTTCGATCTCACCGGTTCGTATGCGGCGGCGTTCATCAACGGCAGCCTGTGGAATCTGCTCAACCTGTCGATTGCCTTATGGTTGCTGCTGCGTTCGCGCAAGCTGTTGCCGCAGTCGTCGAGAATGCCGACGTTTTCTTCCTGATCCCCATCCACTTCCATGTTCAATCTTCTCAAAGAGTTTTTCGAGCAGCACATCGCTCCATCGGGGTCGGCGTCCACGTACGACCCGATCCCCGTGGCTACGGCCGCATTGCTGGTCGAGGTCATGCTCATGGACGGCAACGTCGATCCGGTCGAGCGGGCAGCGGTGCTGCGGGCGGTGCGTGGCAGCTTCAAGCTCGCCGCCGATGACGCCGAGGCCGTGATCCGGCTCGCCGAAGCCCAGGCCGCCAGCGCCACCGACTTCCATCAGTTCACGTCGCTCATCAACCGCCATTTCGGCGCCGCCGACCGTGCCCGCGTGATCGAATGCATGTGGCAGGTGGCGTATGCGGATGGCACGCTAGACGCCCATGAGCAGCACTTGATCCGCAAGATCGCGGCGCTGCTGTACGTGCCGGACTCGGCCTACATCGCCGCCAAGATGCGGGCGAAGGAAACCGCGGGGCCATGACCCGCGCCATCCTGCTGGCCCCGCAATTGGCGGTGGCACCACGCAGCGCAGCCAATCATGCGGTCTCAGCGCTTTCTCGGCGCGCCCGCGCTCGGCCACATCCGAGCGAAGTCAAACGAAAGCTGGCGGTGATGCCGGATGGACAGCAGATACACTGTGTTGTTGGCACCCATCGCCGCGTACAGCATCACATAGTCCCCGTGCAGGTATTCGCGCAGCGCATCCGGGGCGCCCGCTGGCAACGCCGCTAGCTGAGCAAGCGCCTCGGCCGACTGAGGCGGGTTGTCCAGATAGCGCCGGCCGATCTGCGGGAACCGTCGCAGGTTGGGGATCACCGTGGTGCGTAGCTCGGCCAGCAAGGTGTCGAACGCAAATCCCGCTCCGGCCTCCAGAAAGAACGCCTCGATGGCATCCAGGCGCTCCAGAAAGCTGGCGGTCAACTCGACCCGGTACCGGCTTTCAGTCACGCTTCCTGGCGGACTTGCCGGCGGTAGAAACCTTGGTGGCGGCGCGGCGCTTCTGGATCTGGGCAATGGCGGCATCCGCGTCCTGGGTGCGCCCTGCCACGATGTCTTCCAGGCCGCGCCGGGCGTCGTCGATCAGCAGCAGATGGATGCGCTCGCGCTCCAGGCGGTGGTAGTAGTCCAGCCGCCCGGCGTCGATGAGGGCGACATAGCTTTCGCCGTTCTTGGTGATGATCTTCTCGGCGCCGGCCCTGGCCTGGTCGGCCAGCTCCGAGAGGTTGGCGCGTGCCTGGGTAAACGGCACCACATCGCTGGCGGAAAAGCCCATGGCTGGCTCCTGGGGGATTGGATGACAGAATCCTGTGCAGTCTACGTCCATTCCGCGGCTACTGGAAACACTCACGGTGCTGGGTGGAATGCCGCTCGCACGCGACGGTCTCGAAGGTGGTGCTGGCAACGGTCCGGCGCGCGAACTTGTCGATCTGGCGCTGTTTGGCGGGCTCGGTGCCGCAGCGCAGCCTGGGGGTGGGCGGTGTCAGCTCAGCGCAGCAGCCTGCCCGGCATCGCGCCGGTATGGTTGTCGTCGCGCATCGTCTCGACCCCGGCCACGAACGTGTGCCGATAGCCGGTGGCGCGCTGGATCAGCCGCCGCCCGCCGGCCGGCAGGTCGTAGGCCACGCTCGGCAAATGCATGTGCAGCGCCTCGAAATCGATCACGTTGATGTCGGCGCGGTAGCCGGGCGCGAGCACGCCGCGGTCTTTCAGGCCATACGCCGCCGCGCTGTCGCGGGTCTGCTTGCGTACCAGAAATTCGAGCGGCAGTTGCGCGCCGCGCGTGCGATCGCGCGCCCAGTGGGTGAGCAGGAAGGTGGGCGAGCTGCAGTCGCAGATGGTGTTCACGTGCGCGCCGCCGTCACCCAGGCCCAGCACCGTGGCGTCGTCTTCGAGCATCTCGCGGATGACGTCGAGGCTGCCCTCGGTGTAGTTCTCGAAGGTGTGCGAGAGCATGCCTTTGCCATCGCGCGCCATGAGCGCGTCGAGCGCCAGCGCCCACGGGCTGGTGCCGGCATCGCGGGCGCGCGCGGCGATGCTGTCCGAGGCGCTGGGCTCGTAGTCGTAGTTGTCGTCGAGCACGTAGGTGCGCGCGAATGCTTCCGCGATCATGCGGGTGTGGGCGTCGTCCTGACGCTGCTCGATCAGCACGCGCCGCAGCTCGGGTTCGCGCACCAGGCGCTGGTAGCGCTCGGCCGGCGTCAGGTGATCCATGGCGGTCCACGCCGGATGCGACGAGAACGGATGGATCGAGGTCTCGAAGCCCATGTTCACGCCGATCGGGCGGCAACCCACCTGGGCACCGACATCGACACCGGCGGCGCGCGCGGCGTGCATCTGTGCCTGGGTCTGGCGCCACAGGTCGGGCGCGTTGTTCACCTGCAGTAGCAGCAGCGACAACGGGCGGCCCGCGACTTCGGCTACCGCCTGCAGGATCTCGAACTCGCCCGGACCGAAGTCGGAGTTGACCTGGATCACGCCACGCCCCGCGCGCTTCATGGCGCGGGCGAGCCCGAACAGCTCCGGTTCGTGTGCCGACAGGCTCGGCGTTGCCCGGCCGTCGCTCGCCCGGTGCTTGATGGTGCGCGAGGTGCTGAAGCCCAGTGCCCCGGCGTGCAGCGCCTGCTCCAGCAGCTCGCCCATGCGGTCGATCTCGGTGCTGTCGGGCACGTTGGCGTGCTCGGCACCGCGCTCGCCCATCACATAGAAGCGCAGCGCGGCATGCGGCATCTGGGTGCCGATGTCGAGCGCCTTGGGCAGCGCGTCGAGCCTGTCGAGATAGTCGGGAAACGACTCCCAGTCGAACTTGACGCCCTCGGCCAGCACGGTGCCGGGAATGTCTTCCACGCCTTCCATGAGGTTGATGAGATAGGGCGAGGCGCCCGGGCGCACCGGGGCGAAGCCGACGCCGCAGTTGCCGAACACCACCGTGGTGACGCCGTGCCACGACGACGGTGTGAGATACGGATCCCACGTGGCCTGGCCGTCGTAATGGGTGTGGATGTCGACGAAGCCGGGGGTCACCAGCAGGCCGCGGGCGTCGATCTCGCAGTGGCCGCGGCCGATGCCGGCGCCCACCGCGGCGATGGTGCCGCCATCGACGGCGACATCGGCAATGCGTCGCGCGGCACCGGTGCCGTCGACCACCGTGCCGTTGCGGATCACTAAATCATGCATGACGAGTCACGCCCCTTGTCGGCCGTGGCCGCTCACATGTTGCGGCGGTATTGGCCGCCAACCTCGAACAGCGCCTGGGTGATCTGCCCGAGCGAGCAACTGCGCACCGCATTCACCAGCTCGGCGAACACGTTGCCGCCCTCGATCGACACCTGCTTGAGCCGCGCCAGTGCCTGCACCGATTCGGCTGAGTGCCGCGTCTGGAACTCGCGTAGCCGGCTGATCTGGCCGACCTTCTCTTCCTCGCTCGAGCGCGCCAGCTCGACCGTCGGCACCAGCGCATCCGCATCCGGATTGAGGAAGGTGTTGACGCCGATGATCGGCAGCGTGCCGTCGTGCTTCTTCATCTCGTAGTGCAGTGACTCTTCCTGGATCTTGCCGCGCTGATAGCCGGTTTCCATCGCGCCGAGCACGCCGCCGCGCTCGGAGATGCGCTCGAACTCTTGCAGCACCGCCTCTTCGACCAGGTCGGTGAGTTCGTCGATGATGAACGCACCCTGGTTCGGGTTCTCGTTCTTGGCCAGCCCCCACTCGCGGTTGATGACCAACTGGATGGCCACGGCGCGCCGCACCGATTCTTCGGTGGGGGTGGTGATGGCTTCGTCGTAGGCGTTGGTGTGCAGCGAGTTGGCGTTGTCGTAGGTGGCGATCAGCGCCTGCAAGGTGGTGCGGATGTCGTTGAACGAGATCTCCTGCGCGTGCAGGCTGCGGCCGGAGGTCTGGCAGTGGTACTTGAGTTTCTGGCTGCGGTCGTTGGCGCCATAGCGGTTCTTCATCGCGGTGGCCCAGATGCGCCGTGCCACCCGGCCGATGACCGTGTATTCCGGGTCCATGCCGTTGGAGAAGAAGAAGCTCAGGTTGGGCGCGAAATCGTCGATGTGCATGCCACGCGCCAGATAGGCCTCGACGAAGGTGAAGCCGTTCGACAGGGTAAACGCGAGCTGCGAGATCGGGTTCGCGCCGGCTTCGGCGATGTGATAGCCCGAGATCGACACCGAGTAGAAGTTGCGCACCTTGTGGCGCACGAAGAACTCCTGGATGTCGCCCATCACCTTGAGCGAGAACTCGGTCGAGAAGATGCAGGTGTTCTGCCCCTGGTCTTCTTTCAGGATGTCGGCCTGCACTGTGCCGCGCACGGTCTCGAAGGTGCGGGTGCGCAGCGCGGCGGCTTCGTCAGGGTTCGGATCGCGGCCCTTCTCAATGCGGAACTTGTCGGTCTGCTGGTCGGCCGCCGTGTTGAGAAACATCGCCAGCAGGGTCGGCGCCGGGCCGTTGATGGTCATCGACACCGACGTGTTCGGATCGCACAGGTCGAAGCCGCCGTACAGCACCTTCATGTCGTCGAGCGTGGCGATCGACACGCCGGAATTGCCGACCTTGCCGTAGATGTCGGGCCGCTCGTGCGGATCGAAGCCGTAGAGCGTGACCGAGTCGAACGCGGTCGACAGGCGCTTCGCCGGCATCGAGCGCGACAGCATGTGAAAGCGCCGGTTGGTGCGGAACGGATCGCCCTCGCCGGCGAACATGCGCGTGGGGTCTTCGTTTTCGCGCTTGAACGCGAACGCGCCACCGGTGAATGGAAAGCTCCCGGGGAGGTTCTCGCGCCGCAGCCAGCGCAGCAGGTCGCCGTGATCGGAGAACTTCGGCAGCGCCACCTTCGAGATCTTGGTGCCAGACAGCGAAACGAACTTGAGCGTGGTGCGGACCTCGCGGTCGCGCACCTTCACGACGTGCTCGTCGCCACTGTACGCAGCTACCGTCTTCGGCCATGAATCCAGGAGCTGGCGCGATTCGGCGTCGAGCAACTGGTCGCGATCGTCGATCAGCGCGTCGAGCGATTCCGAGGGCAGCTCAGCCGTTTCGAGCATGGCCTTGGTGGAGGTGAGATGCTGGCGTTCGCGCGCCACCTGCGCCTGTTGCTCGGCGTGGCGCAGATAGCCGCGCACGGTCTCGGCGATCTCGGCCAGATAGCGCGACCGCTGCGGCGGCACGATGACGCTGTTGCCGGACGAGGCGGTGACGTTCACCGGCGCCAGACGCGAGGCCTGAAGGCCGAGGCCGACTTCTTTCAGTTGCGCCGCCAGCGCGTGGTACAGCGCGGTCACGCCGTCGTCGTTGAAGCGCGCGGCGATGGTGCCGTACACCGGCATGGTGTCGGGCGAGACACCGAAGGCCTCGCGGTTGCGCTGCAACTGTTTGCGCACGTCGCGCAGGGCGTCGAGCGCGCCGCGCCGGTCGAACTTGTTGATGGCGACGAAGTTGGCGAAGTCGAGCATGTCGATCTTCTCGAGCTGGCTGGCGGCGCCGAACTCGGGCGTCATCACGTACAGCGAGGTGTCGGCGTGCGGGACGATGGCGGCGTCGCCCTGGCCGATGCCGGAGGTCTCGACGATCACCAGGTCGAACCCCGCTACCTTGCAGACGGCGATGACTTCCGGCAGGCACGCCGCGATCTCGCTGCCGGCGGCGCGGGTGGCGAGCGAGCGGAAGTAGATGTTGGGGTGCGCGATCGCGTTCATGCGGATGCGGTCGCCGAGCAGGGCACCGCCGCTCTTGCGCCGCGACGGGTCGACGGCGATGACCGCGATGCGCAACTGGTCGGCCTGGTCGAGGCGGAAGCGGCGGATCAGCTCGTCGGTGAGCGAAGACTTGCCGGAACCGCCGGTGCCGGTGATGCCGAGCACGGGGACCACTCTGGTTTCGCCGGTGCGTCGGGCGAGATCCGTGCGCAGGGTGTCGGTGGCTACACCTGCCTCCAGGGCAGTGATGAGACGCGCCAGATCGCACCGGTTGCCGGCCGCGACGCCATCGAGCGTGGTCGGCGTGTCGGCCGCGAGATTCATGTCGGCACGCTCGATCATGTCGTCGATCATGCCTTGCAGGCCGAGCGTCGCGCCGTCTTCCGGCGAGTAGATGCGGGCCACGCCGTAGGCGTGCAGTTCGGCGATCTCGCTCTTCACGATCACGCCGCCGCCGCCACCGAACACTTTGATGTGGGCGCCGCCGCGCTCGCGCAGCAGATCGATCATGTACTTGAAGAACTCGACGTGACCGCCCTGGTAGGACGACACAGCGATGCCCTGGACGTCTTCCTCCAGCGCCGCGGTGACGATCTCGTCGACCGAGCGGTTGTGCCCGAGATGGACCACCTCGGTGCCGCTCGCCTGCAGCAGGCGCCGCATGATGTTGATCGAGGCGTCGTGGCCGTCGAACAGGCTGGCGGAGGTCACGAACCGGACCTTGTTCTTCGCCCGGTAGCCCTGGTGCTGCTGTTGCACGCTTAAGTCGGTCATCGCGGTGTGGGTCTGGTCTGGTTGGGTCGCAGCTATGGTCGGTTGGTGTCGGTCAGGCGGCGTTGCGCAAGGTGTCGAGGGCTTCGGTTTTCTGCGCCAGCCGGGCCTCGATCGCCTGCCAGTGCGTCAGTGCTTCGGCCAGATGGCGTTGCTTCACGTGGCCGAAACCGCGAATCTGCTCCGGGATCGCCGCTAGTGCCAGCACATCAGCATGATTTTGCGCTCCCAGTCCGGCCAGGGCGGCTTCGATCGAGCGCCGGTAGGCGACGATCAACTGACGCTCGGTCCGGCGTTCGTCGGTCCGGCCGAACACGTCCAGAGCGCTGCCCCGCAACCATTTTAGCCGCGCCAGGAAACCGAATGCAGGCTCCATCCAGGAACCGAAGCGCGCTTTGACCAGGTGGCCTTGCGCGTCGCGCTTCGAGAACAGCGGCGGCGCCAGATGGAACGAGAGCTTCACGTCGCCCTCGAACGCCTGCGCGAGCTGGGCGCGGAAGCGGCCGTCGCTGTACAGCCGCGCGACCTCGTATTCGTCCTTGTAGGCCATCAGCTTGTGCAGGTTGACGGCCACCGAATGGGTAAGCTTGTCACCGAGGCCGGCCGCCGCCTCCCGGGTTCGCACCTGGTCGACAAAGCGTGTGTACTGCTCGGCATAGGCGGCGTTCTGATAGTCGGTCAGGGCTTGCGTGCGATGGCGGATCAGGCCGTCGAGCGATTGCGGCAGCTTCACCACCACCGGTTGCCCCGGCATCGCGGCCCGGGCCACGGCTTCCGGATCGACCTGGGCGCGGCGGCCCCACGCGAAGGCGCGCTTGTTGGCCTCGACGGCAACGGCATTGAGTTCGATGGCGCGCTCCAGCGATTCGGCCGAGACCGGGATGCAGCCTTTCTGGAACGCGTAGCCCAGCATGAACAGGTTGGCGGCGATCGAGTCGCCGAGCAGGGCCGTAGCCAGCCGCGTGGCATCGACGAAATCGGCTTTGCCATCGACCGACTCGGCGATCAGGGCACGCACCGAGGCGTCGGGAAACACCCAGTCGGCGTCCTGCGCAAAATGGCCGGTGGGCTGCTGGTGGGCGTTGATCACCGCCACGGTGCGCCCGGGCCGGGTCTTGGCGATCGCGTCTTGCGCGCCGGCGGTGAGCATGTCGCAGCCGAGAATGAGGTCGGCCTCGCCGGTGGCGATGCGCTGGGCCCGGATCGCTTCCGGACTGGTGGCGATGCGAACATGCGAGGTCACCGAGCCGTTCTTCTGCGCCATGCCGGTCATGTCGAGCACCGAGGCGCCCTTGCCCTCCAGATGCGCCGCCATGCCGAGCAGGGCGCCGATGGTGATGACGCCGGTACCGCCGATGCCGGCGACGTAGATGTTGAACGGCACATCGAGGGCAGGCAGCGCGGGGGCAGCCAATGCCATCACGGGCTGTGCCGCGGTGTCCTTGCTCGCCTTTGCCGTCGCGGCCTTGCGCGGCTTGCCGCCCTCGACGCTGACGAAGCTCGGGCAGAAGCCCTGCACGCACGAGTAGTCTTTGTTGCAGGAAGACTGGTCGATCATGCGCTTGCGACCGAACTCGGTTTCCACCGGCAGCAGCGAGGTGCAATTGGACTGCACGCCGCAATCGCCGCAGCCCTCGCACACCGCTTCATTGATGAACAGGCGGCGCGACGGATCGGGATACTCGCCGTGCTTGCGCCGCCGCCGCTTCTCGGCCGCACAGGTCTGGTCGTAGATGAGCACCGAGGCGCCGGTGACCTCGCGCAGTTCGCGTTGCACGGCATCCATGTCGGCGCGGTCGTGCAGCGTGACCATGGCCGGCAGCGCCGAGCGGTCGGTGTAGCGGCTCAGATCTTCGGTGACTACGGCGATGCGCTTGACGCCTTCGGCGGCCATCTGCGAGGCGATCATCGGCACCGAGATAGTGCCGTCGACCGGCTGCCCCCCGGTCATCGCCACGGCGTCGTTGTAGAGAATCTTGTAGGTGATGTTGACGCCGGCGGCGACCGAGGCGCGGATGGCGAGATGGCCGGAGTGGAAGTAGGTGCCGTCGCCGAGGTTGGCGAACACATGCTGCCGCTTGGAGAACGGCGCCTGCCCGACCCAGGTGACACCCTCGCCGCCCATGTGGGTCATGGTCTTGTTGTGCTCGGGGTAGATGGCGGTGGCCATCACGTGACAGCCGATACCGGCCAGCGCGAGGCTGCCTTCGGGCACCTTGGTCGAGGTGTTGTGCGGGCAGCCTGAGCAATACCAGGCCGGGCGCGCGGGGGTATCCACGGCCTTGCGCAGCACGGCCTCCTTGGCATCGAGAAAGGTGAGGCGGGCCTTGATCAGGTCGCTGGTGTGGAAGCGCGCGATGCGCGACGCGATCACGCGGGCGATCTGCGCGATCGAGAAGTCGGCCTTCGAGGTCAACAGCCATTCGCCGCGCGGCGCGACCCATTCGCCCTTCTCGTCGAACTTGCCGATGACCCGCGGGCGCACGTCGTCGCGCCAGTTGTAGAGCTGCTCCTTGAGCTGGTACTCGACCATCTGGCGCTTTTCCTCGATGACGAGGATCTCCTCCAGTCCGCGGGCGAACTCGCGCACGCCGTCGGGCTCGAGCGGCCACGGCATCGACACCTTGAACAGCCGCAGGCCGATGGTGTGCGCCATTGGCTCGTCGATGCCCAGCTCGTCCAGCGCTTCGAGCACGTCGAGGTACGACTTGCCCGACGCGACGATGCCCAGGCGCGCGTTCGGCGTGTCGATCATGGTGCGGTTGAGTCGGTTCTCGCGTGCGTAAGCGAGCGCGGCGTAGATTTTGTAGTCCTGCATCAGCGCTTCTTGCTTGCGCGCCTGCAAGCCGAGCGCGTCGTTCGACAGGCGCGCGTTCAGGCCGCCGGTCGGCATGACGAAGTTGGGCGGCAGGCGGGTCTCGACGCGGAACGGATCGGCGTCGATCGATGCCGACGATTCGACCGTGTCGGCGAGCGCCTTGAAGCCGACCGCGCAACCGGAGAAGCGCGACATGGCCCAGGCGTGCAGACCGAGATCGAGATACTCCTGCACGTTGCACGGGTAGAGCACCGGGATCATCGACGCCAAGAACAGGTGATCGCTCTGGTGCGGCAGCGTCGACGAGTAGGCGCCGTGATCGTCGCCGGCGATCAGCAGCACGCCGCCGTGCTTCGAGGTGCCGGCGTGGTTCATGTGCTTGAACACGTCGCCGCAGCGATCCACGCCCGGGCCCTTGCCATACCACATCGCGAACACGCCGTCGTAGGCCGAGTCGCCGATCAGGTCGACCTGCTGGCTGCCCCAGACCGCGGTCGCGGCGAGGTCTTCGTTGACCCCGGGCTGAAACTTGATGTGATGCTGTTCGAGGTGCTTGCCGGCTTTCCAGAGCGCCTCATCCAGGCCGCCGAGCGGCGAGCCGCGATAGCCGCTGATGAAACCGGCGGTGTTCAGGCCGGCCGCCTGGTCGCGCTGGCGCTGGATCAGCGGCAGCCGCACCAACGCCTGGATGCCGCTCAGGTAGATGCGCCCCGATGTCAGGGTGTACTTGTCGTCGAGAGTCACTGCATGGCTCATATCGGCCTCGGATCGAGTGGACGTAAGGCATGGGCCGGGCGCCTTGTGGGCACCGACCCATGGCGGCGAGTTCGACAACCACCCGCCTGGGAATTTCGGGGCACATCTCGGCGACGATAATGCTCCTGATTGATCGGAATAGGCTTCCCGTTTTCCCCCTGAGAGCCCTGAATATCGGTAGAATTTTCTGCGATAGGGAGGAATTGCAGAATGAACAAGGTCGATATCGCGATTCTCAAGGCACTGGTACGAAACAGCCGGGCGAGCCTGCAGGAGATCGGTGCCCAGGTCGGTCTTTCGGCCACCCCTTGCTGGAACCGCATCAAGCGCATGGAGGAAAGCGGCGTCATCGAAGGCTACACCGTGCGGCTCAATGCCGAGGCGCTCGGCTATGCCGACAGCGTAATCGTCCAGGTCACGCTCGACAGCCATACCGACTCCACCCTCGAGAACTTCGGGCGCGCACTGGAGGAAATCCCCGAGGTGGTCGAGGCCTATCTCGTGTCGGGCGACTACGACTACTACGTGCGCATTGCCGTGCGCGACACCCGCGACTACGAGCGGCTGCTGCGGGAGCGGCTGTACAAGATTCCCGGCATCCGGCACAGCAAGTCGAGCTTCGTGCTGCGCCGGCTCAAGAGCGCCGGGGTGCCGCTGGAGGCGACTTGAGGCCTTGCGCAGCATCGGGGTGACGATGCGGCGATGACGCGGTAAGGTTGTCCTCAAACAGATGCGAAAGGAACCGGGATGGACACTTCGACAAGCACTGGATTCATCGACGCGCTCGGCAAGGAACATCCGGCGGCAACCGGCATCGTGCGCATCGTGTCGCTGGTGCCGAGCATCACCGAACTGCTGTTCAGTCTCGGTCTCCAGGAAAACATGGTCGGCCGCACCGGCTTCTGCGTCCATCCCAAGGCCCACGTCCGGCGTGTCGCCAAGGTCGGCGGCACCAAGACGGTGGACGTCGCCCGCATCCGCAAGCTCGGGGCAACGCACCTGGTGGTGAACATCGACGAGAACCCGCGGCCGGTGGTCGAAGAACTCGCCGCCATCGTGCCCAACATCATCGTCACGCACCCGATTCAGCCCGACGACAACCTCGGGCTCTATCGGCTTCTTGGCGGCATCTTCGGTCGCGAGGCGCAGGCCGAAGCCCTGTGCACGGCGTTTTCCAGGGAGATCGAGGCGACGCGCAAGTTCGCCGCCGGGCTCGCCCGCGAACACGTGCTGTACCTGATCTGGAAGTCGCCGTGGATGACCGTGTCGCGCGAGACCTACATCTCGCGCATGCTCGATCTGATCGGCTGGGATACGGTACCTGCCCAGGCGCTGTCGCGGTATCCGTCGGTCGACCTGGGCGCCGAGCAGATGCGTGAGGTCGATCTGGTGTTGTTGTCGAGCGAACCCTACAGCTTCGTCGAGCGGCATGTGGTCGGGTTGCGTACCGAACTGCACGAGGGTTGCAAGCCTCGCATCGAACTCATCGATGGCGGCATGACGTCGTGGTATGGCAGCCGCGCCATCGAGGGCCTGCGCTATCTGCGGGAGTTGCGCGCGGCCGTATAGGAGGACGTCCCCCCCAGGCTCCGCTGCGCTGCGCCTTCCCCCCGAGGGGGCGCAGCGTCCTCGGGGGGCCCTGTGGGCGCTGCCCCTTCGCTCTCCGAACTTCCGGCTTCGTTCGCCAGACGCTGCGCTGCTCCTTCCCCCCCCCCCAGGGGCGCAGCGTCCTCGGGGGGCCCTGTGGGCGCTGCCCCTTCGCTCTCCGAACTTCCGGCTTCGTTCGCCAGACGCTGCGCTGCTCCTTCCCCCCCCCCAGGGGCGCAGCGTCCTCGGGGGGCCCTGTGGGCGCTGCCCCTTCGCTTCCCGAACTTCCGGCTTCGTTCGCCAGACGCTGCGCTGCGCCTTCCCCCGATGTCGCGCGGGGGAGGGGTTGCCCTCTCGCTATTTCTGGCGTTGCTTGCCTGCCGCCTTGTCCTTGTCCTTGCCCTTCGCGACCTCCTTGCCGGGTTGGGTTTTCTTTGCCGGCGTCGTCGGTGCCGCCGCAGGCGCGGGCGCCGACTGCGACCGGAACAGGGCGCTGATCGCGGCCGCGGCGCCGCCCGGCTTGGTCGGGACGGTGATCGATACCTTGGCGGCGGCCTTCTCGGGCGCCTTCGCTTTGGAGGCGACGGCAGCAGGCTTCTGGCGGGGAGCGGGCTTCGCGACCACCGGGGCGGGTTTCGCGACTGGTTTCGCCGGGGCGGGCCGCGCGGCCGATTTCACCGCACGCTTCGGCGCTTCCGCTTCCGCTTCCGCTTCCGCTTCCGCGCCCGGCTTGGTGCGGGCGGCAGTGGTAGCGCCTTCGGCCGCGGCATCGAGCCGGAACTTCGCGTAGCTGCCTGGGGCGTCTTCGAGGATCTTCAGCTGGCCGCCGCCCGGCTTGCGTGCATCCACCTGGGCACCGCCGAAGCCGTGAATCCAGGTAGCCCATTCGTCCCACCAAGAGCCCTCGTGGCGTCTGGCGCTGGCGAGCCAGGTGTCGGCATCGGCGGTGAGGCCGTCGTTGGTGAAGTAGTGATATTTCTTCGCCACCGGCGGGTTGACGATGCCCGCGATGTGCCCGGAACCGCCGAGCAGGAAACGCACCGGGCCGCCGAGCAGCTTCGCCCCCATGTGGGTCGATTTCCACGGCGCGATGTGGTCCTCGACGGTGGACACGAAGCAGGCCGGCGTGGACACCTTCGACAGGTCCATGGGTTCGCCGCCGACTTCGAGTGCGCCGGGTTGCGCCAGCAGGTTGCGAACGTACATGTTGCGCAGGTAGAACGTATGCATCTTGGCCGGCATCCGGGTGGCGTCCGAGTTCCAGTAGAGCAGGTCGAACGGGAACGGGTCCTTGCCCAGCAGGTAGTTGTTGACCACGAACGACCAGATGAGATCGTTGTCGCGCAGCATGTTGAAGGTGCCCGCCATGTCGGCGCCTTCGAGAAAGCCGCGCTGAGCCATGCGCTTCTCGAGCTTGTCGACGATCTCCTCGTCGACGAACACGCCGAGTTCGCCCGGCTCGCGGAAGTCGATCATGGTGGTGAAGAACGTCAGGCTGCGCACGCGCTTCGATTCGCCGCGCGCCTGCAGCCACGAGGCGAGGCAGGCGGTGAGCGTGCCGCCCAGGCAATAGCCGATCAGGTTCATCGAGCTTTCGCCGGTTGCCTTCTCGACCGCGTCCATCGCCGCCAGCGGACCCTGCGCGAGGTAATCGTGGAAGGTCTTGGCCGCGTGGCGTTCGTCGGGGTTGACCCACGAAATGACGAACACGGTGAGGCCCTGCGCCGTGGCCCACCGGATGAACGAGTTGCGCTCGCGCAGGTCGAGGATGTAGTACTTGTTGATCCAGGGCGGGACGATCAGCAGCGGCGCGCGATCGACCTTCGGCGTGGTCGGCTCGAACTGGAGCAGTTGCATCAGGTCGTTCTGGAACACCACCTTGCCCGGCGTGGTGGCAACATTCTCGCCCATGCTGAACGCGCTGTTGTCGGTCATGCGGATGGCGAGCTTGCCCTTGCCGCGCCCGAGATCGTCGAGCAGATGGTTCAGCCCCGACAGCAGGTTGCCGCCGCCGGAGTCGAGCGTCGCTTTCATCACCTCCGGGTTGGTGGCGGCGAAGTTGGTGGGGGCCAGCGCGTCGATGTACTGGCGGGTGAAGAACTTCACCTTGCGGGCGGCCTTGGGATCGAGCCCTTCGACCTCGCCCACCGCGCGTTGCATGTGGTCCGACGCGATCAGGTACGACTGCTTGATGTAGTCGAACACCAGGTTGCTTTGCCACACCTCGCCGCGAAAGCGGTTGTCGCCCTTGGCGGGCTCCTTGACCGGTGCCGATGTATCGCCGAGGAATCGGGACACGGTCGAGTTCCAGAGCTTGAGGTGGTCGTCCCACGCGCGCATCTGCATCTCGGCCAGATGTGCCGGGTCTGCCAGCAGGCGCGAGCCGAAGTCCATGAACGCCTTGTTGATGCCGAGCTCGTCGGGGTCCTGCCCCGGGTCGGTCTGCGGCGGATGCGCCACGAAATCGGCGATCATCTTCGCCGACTTGGTGGCGATCTCGGCCAAGGCCTGTTGCAACTTTTCAGGATCGATCGCGGCGACGGGTTTCGCGGGTTCGGCCATGGCGGAATTCCCTCAGGTGGGTGGTTGCGAGGTGCTCTTGAAGCGGAATACGCCGTTCGCATCGCGGGTCCGCGTGAGCGCACCCCGCAGCGCAAGATGGTTGAGATGGGCGATCGCCTCGCCCATGGCAAAGTACAACTGCTGCTGGTCGAGTTTGCGCCGGAACAGGACATCGAGCACGTCGGCGGCGGCTCGCGGCTGGTCGCAGGCCACGGCCAGTTCGCCCAGGCGCGCCTCGTGGTGCGACGCCAGTGCGGCAACCCGGCTGGCAATGCCGCGGAACGGCAGTCCGTGAGACGGCAGAACGAGCGTCTCTGCCGGCAGTTCGAGATAGCGCCGGATCGACCGCAGGAATTGCCCGACCGGGTCGCCATCGGGCTCGGTGGCCCAGACGCTGGTATTGGTGCTGATCTTCGGCAACAGCATGTCGCCGGCGATGACGACGCCGAGCGCCGGGCAATGCAGCGACGCATGCTCCGGCGCGTGGCCATGGCCGATGATCACGTGCCAGGCATTGCCGCCGATGTCGATCGCATCGCCCTCGGTGATGCGGCAAAACGACACCGGGAGTTCATCGACACCACGCCGATAGGCGTTGCCGCGCCCGCCGATGGCCTCGAGGTTGGTGCTGTCGAGCCCGTGGGCGCGAAACAGATCGACCAATGCTTGCGCGCCGTAGCCCGCGAAGCCGTCACGCACGGCATGCGCGGTGAGGTATTCCGCCTCGGTGGTCCACAGGGTGGTGCCGGTGCGGCGCGTGAGCCAGCCGGCCAGCCCGATGTGGTCAGGGTGATAGTGGGTGACGATCACGCGGGTGATCGGGGCGTGCGCGGCCAGCAGGGGTTCCCAGGCGGCCCGCGTGTCGTCCGAGTTGAAACCGCAATCGACGATCGCCCAGCCACCGGTGTCCTGCACCAGCCAGAGATTGATGTGGTCGAGCGCGAACGGCAGCGGCATGCGCAACCAGCGTACACCGGGCGCGACGTCGATCACCGTGCCAGCTGCGGGTGGCGCCGGAAACGGAAACCGCAGGTCGGTCTGCGCGGGCGGGGCGGTGGGTGCGGCGACGGTCATGGGTCGTGGGCTGTGGGTTTGGCGAGACGAAAGAGCGACGATCGGACGATCCGGTGCCGGCGAAAGTCGGCACCGGGCCATCTATACTCCATGGTAATTCATCGAGACCGGGCGTCGTGGTGCGATCGGCAGATGCCTGCGCCGTCTGTAAACTGACGGTTCCCGTCCTGCCGCCATTGCGGCACGGTCATCAGAGGTCGCCATGGATCGTGCGTCATCCGCAACCCTCACCCGCATTCCCATGCTCGACTTCGGTCATGGTGAAACCCTCGGCATGCTGCGCGACACGGTGGGGGCATTCGCCGCCGCCGAGATCGCCCCTCGTGCCGCGGCCATCGACCAGGCCAACGAATTTCCCGCCGACCTCTGGCGCAAGATGGGGTCGCTCGGCGTCCTCGGCGTCACCGTCGCCGAGGAATACGGCGGCACCGCGATGGGCTATCTCGCCCACATGATCGCCATGGAGGAGATCTCGCGGGCGTCGGCGTCGGTCGGGCTCTCCTACGGCGCCCACTCCAATCTGTGCGTCAACCAGATCCATCGCAACGGCACACCGGCACAACGCGAGCGCTACCTGCCCGCGCTGGTGAGCGGCGAACACGTGGGTGCCCTTGCCATGTCGGAGCCGGGTGCGGGCTCCGACGTGGTCGGGATGCGGTTGCGGGCCGACCGTCGCGGCACCGACTACGTGCTCAACGGCAACAAGATGTGGATCACCAACGGCCCCGACGCGGATGTCCTGGTGGTCTACGCCAAGACCGACATCGACGCCGGCCCTCGCGGCATCACCGCCTTCATCATCGAGAAAGCGATGCCCGGCTTCACCACCGCGCCGAAACTCGACAAGCTCGGCATGCGCGGCTCCAACACCTGCGAACTGGTGTTCCGCGATTGCGCCGTGCCCGCCGCCAACGTGCTCGGCGAGCCCGAAGGTGGCGTGCGCGTGCTCATGAGCGGGCTCGACTACGAGCGCGCCGTGCTCGCCGCCGGCCCGCTCGGGATCATGCAGGCGTGCATGGACGTGGTCGTGCCCTATGTGCATGAGCGCAAGCAGTTCGGCCAGGCCATCGGCGAGTTCCAGTTGATGCAGGGCAAGCTCGCCGACATGTACACGACGCTGTCGGCCTGCCGCGCCTATGTCTACGCCGTGGGCGCGGCGCTCGACCGCGGCCAGACCACCCGCAAGGATGCCGCCGGCGCCATCCTCTATGCGGCCGAGAAGGCGACCTGGATGGCGGGCGAGGCGATCCAGTGCCTCGGCGGCAACGGCTATGTCAACGACTACGCCACCGGGCGGCTGTGGCGCGACGCCAAGCTCTACGAGATCGGCGCCGGTACCTCCGAGATCCGCCGCTGGCTCATCGGCCGCGAACTTTTCGCCGAAACACAATGACGCCCACCCCCAGGCTGCGCTGCGCTGCGCCTTCCCCCTCGAGGGGGCGCAGCGTCCTCGGGGGACCCTGTGGGCGCTGCCCCTTCGTTGTCGGGATCCCTTCGCTCGCTGTCTCGCTACCGGGCCGGCGCCCGGATTGATGTGAACGCTCCTGCAGAGAACAAGTTGGCGGCGCAAGCCGACGGCGAAGGCGCCGAGTTCGCCATCGCCCGGGCGCTGCTCGACGGCTTCGACAAGCACTACCGCATCTTCCGGCAGATGAGCCGCGACGCGCAGGCGCGCTTCGAGGCCGCGAGCTGGGCTGACGTCCAGCGCGCCCACGCGGACCGGATCGCCCTCTATGACCAGCGCGTCACGGAAGCCGCCGACCGTCTGCACCAGGAGTACGCCGCCGACGCGCTGCCGGCCCACCTGTGGCCGCGCATCAAGCTCCAGTACATCGGGCTGCTCACCCATCACAAGCAGCCCGAACTCGCCGAGACGTTCTTCAATTCGGTCAGTTGCAAGCTGCTGCGGCGCGCCTTCTTCCGCAACGACACCTTGTTCGTGCGGCCGGCGGTGTCGACCGAGCACATCGAGTCCGACCCGCCGGCCTACCGCAGCTATTACCCGCTGAAAGACGGCCTGCGCCGGGTGCTGGTGCAGATCATCGGCAACCTCGGGCTGCGGGTGCCGTTCGCCCATCTGGAGCGCGACCTGCGCTACGTGGTGCGCACGGTCCGCGAGCATCTGCCGCGCCCGTTGCATCTCGAGGCCAATCACCAGATTCAGGTGCTGTCGGCGCCGTTCTTCCGCAACAAGCGCTGCTACGTGATCGGCCGGATCGTGAATGGCGGCCTGGAACTGCCGTTCGCGGTGCCGATCGTGCATGCGCCCGACGGCGGGTTGATGCTCGATGCGTGTCTGCTGGAGGCACGCGCGATCGCGCCGTTGTTCGCCTTCAACCGCGCCTACCTCATGGCCGACATGGAGGTGCCGTCGGCCTATGTCGAATATCTGGTGAGCCTGCTGCCGGGCAAGCCGAAGGCGGAGCTCTACACCGCGCTCGGCCTGCAGAAACACGGCAAGACGCTCTTCTACCGCGATTTCCTGCATCACCTGAAGCATTCGAGCGACGACTTCGTGCTCGCCCCCGGCATCCGCGGGCTGGTCATGATCGTGTTCACGCTGCCGTCGTATCCCTACGTGTTCAAGGTGATCCGCGACCGCATCTCGCCCATCAAGGAAGTCACGCACGAGACCGTCAAGGAAAAGTACATGCTGGTGAAGCGCCACGACCGGGTCGGGCGCATGGCCGACACGCTCGAATACTCCAACGTGGCCTTTCCGCGCTCGCGCTTCACCCAGACCCTGGTCGACGAACTGTGCAAGGAGGCGCCGTCACTGCTGGAGCAGGACGGCGACCGGCTGGTGGTGAAGCATCTCTACATCGAACGCCGCATGCAGCCACTCAACATCTTTCTCGATCAGGCCGACGCGGCGCAGGCACGGTTGGCGGTGCGCGACTACGGCAACGCCATCAAGGAACTGGCGTCGGTCAACATCTTCCCCGGCGACATGCTGTTCAAGAATTTCGGCGTCACCCGCGGTGGACGGGTCGTGTTCTACGACTACGACGAGATCGCCTACATGACCGAATGCAACTTTCGCGTCATCCCCGAAGCGCCGAATCCCGAGGCCGAGATGTCCGCCGAGCCCTGGTATCCGGTGGCGCAGAACGATATCTTTCCGGAGGAGTTCGCGCCGTTCCTGGTGTCGGGCGTGAAGGTGCGCGCCGCGTTCATGGAGTTCCACAAAGATCTGCTGTCCCCCGGATTCTGGAATCGCACCAAGGCGGCGATCCAGGATGGTTACATCGGCGATGTATTTCCCTACGCGCCCGAGCAGCGCTTCGCCCACCGCTTCGGTAACGATTGCTGAGCACGACCCGCGCAGATGCGCCAGGACATTCAACGGAGGAATTGCAAATGAACACCGATCCAGTCGTCATCGCCGGCCTGTCGCGTACCCCGATGGGGGCGTTTCAGGGCGAGTTGAAGGAGTTCACCGCGGCGGAACTGGGCGCGGTCGCCATTCGTGCAGCGGTCGAGCGGTCCGGGGTTGCGCCGGCCGACATCGACGAGGCGCTGATGGGCTGCGTCCTGCCGGCCGGACAAGGCCAGGCACCGGCACGGCAGGCGGCACTCGGGGCCGGTCTGCCGCTGTCGACCGGTTGCACCACCATCAACAAGATGTGCGGTTCGGGAATGAAGGCCGCGATGCTCGCCAACGACCTGCTCCTGGCCGGCACCAACCGGGTGATGGTGGCGGGCGGCATGGAGAGCATGAGCAACGCCCCCTATCTGCTGCCGAAGGCGCGTACCGGCTACCGCATGGGCCATCAGCAGGTGATCGACCACATGTTTCTCGACGGCCTCGAGGATGCCTACGAGAAGGGGCGGCTGATGGGATCATTCGCCGAAGTGTGCGCCGACCATTTCGGCTTCACGCGCCAGGAGCAGGATGCGTTCGCGGTCACGTCGCTGCAGCGGGCGCAGCAGGCCAACCGCGACGGATGGTTCGCGTGGGAGATCGCGCCGGTCACCCTGCGATCGGGCAAGGGTGATCGTTTCGTCGACCAGGACGAGTCGCCGTTCAAGGCCAACTTCGACAAGATTCCGCAGCTCAAGCCCGCCTTCCGCAAGGACGGCACCGTCACCGCCGCCAATTCGAGCTCGATCTCCGACGGCGCTGCGGCCATGGTGCTGATGCGCCGGTCCGAGGCCGATGCCCGCGGCGTGACGCCGGTGGCCACCATCGTCGGCCACAGCACGCACGCGCAGGAACCGGGCTGGTTCACGACCGCGCCGGTGGGCGCGATCCGCAAGCTGTTAGACCGCACCGGCTGGAGTGCCGCCGATGTCGACCTGTTCGAGATCAACGAGGCCTTCGCGGTGGTCACGATGGCGGCGATGCGCGAACACGGTCTGCCGCACGACAAGGTCAACGTGAATGGCGGCGCCTGCGCGCTCGGGCATCCGATCGGCGCTTCGGGCGCGAGAATCCTCGTCACGCTGATCGGCGCATTGCGGCGTCGCGGCCTGAAGCGCGGCGTCGCCAGCCTGTGCATCGGCGGCGGCGAAGCCACGGCGGTTGCCGTGGAGTTGTCCTGATTGGCCCACAACAGCGCAACCGCGCAGTCAACGCGCAGGTTTCCCTCATCCCCAACCCTTCTCCCGGAGGGAGAAGGGAGCAGGAGACATCCCTTCCCGCTGGAGGAGCAGGAGACATCCCTTCCCGCTGGAGGAGCAGGAGACATCCCTCTCCCTGCGGGAGAGGGACCGAGGGTGAGGGACGCTGAGCAACGTCGTAAATTGGATAACAACAAGGAGAAAGCAGCATGAAACAGCGCATCGGCTTCATCGGGGTCGGCCTCATGGGCCACGGCATGGCGAAGAATCTGGTCGAGAAGGGCTGGGCCGTCGCCGTGCTCGGCCACCGCAATCGGGCCCCGGTGGACGACCTGGTGAAGCGCGGTTGCACCGAGGCGAAGGACGTCGCCGCGCTGGTGACAGCCAGCGACCTGGTGTTCATCTGCGTCACCGGGTCGCCCGAAGTCGAGGATCTGGTGTATCGATCGGGCGGTATTCTCGAAACGTCGCGGGCTGGCCAGATCGTGCTCGACACCTCCACCGCGCAACCGCACTCCACCGCGAAGATCGTGGCATCGTTTGCCGCGAAGCAGGTGCGATTCGTCGATGCGCCGCTCACCCGCACCCCGGTCGAGGCCGAGGCCGGCCGGCTCAACTCGCTGGTGGGCGCCGATGCCGCCACCTTTGCCGAGATCGAACCGGTCCTGAAGGGCTTCTGCGAAAACGTGTTCCACATGGGCGATGTCGGTGCCGGCCACGTGGTGAAGCTGATCAACAACTTCTTCTCGATCGGCACCGGGGCGCTCGCCGCCGAGGCGCTGGTCGCCTGCGTGAAGATGGGCGTGGAGCCGAAGAAGCTGGTCGACCTGATCAGTGTCGGCGCGATCAACTCCGGCTTCTTCCAGAACTTCGCGGGCGGTGCTGTCGCGGGCGATTACGGGCGCATGAAGTTCGCCCTGGCAAATGCGGCCAAGGACGTGCGTTATTTCAGCCAGGCCATGACCGAGGCGAAGGTGGCCGGCGTCATGCATGGCGCGGTGAACCAGAGCCTGACGCAAGCGCTTGCTTTGGGTTTCGGTGCCCCTGACAAGATGCTGGCGTCGCTGGTCGAAGCCCAGGCCGAACTCAATGGCGTGAAGATCGGCGCCGGGACCTGAAGGATGCAGGCACTGACGAGCGTATGCATCTTCTGTGGTTCGCGGCCGGGCCGTGATCCGGCCTATCTCGATGCCGCGCGTACGGTGGGTGCGTTGCTCGGCAGCAGTGGCGTCGACCTGGTCTATGGCGGTGGCAGTGTGGGTCTCATGGGTGCCGTGGCCGATGCCGCGCTGACCGCCGGCGGGCGCGTCATCGGCGTCATCCCGCAGGTGCTGGTGGACATGGAACAGGGGCATCCGGGGCTCACCGAACTGCATGTGGTCGGCTCGATGCACGAGCGCAAGCGGATGATGGCCGATCTCGCCTCGGCATTCGTCGCGCTGCCGGGTGGCCTCGGCACCTTCGAGGAGCTGTGCGAGATCCTGACCTGGGCGGTGCTCGGCATCCACCGCAAGCCGTGTGCGGTACTCGATGTCGGCGGCTACTACCAGCCGCTGCTGGCTCTGCTCGATCACGCCGTGGCGCAGGGATTTCTCGGTGAGTCGCAGCGCGCATTTCTTACCGCCACCGACGACCCCCGTGACCTGCTGCCTGCGTTGCGGCGGCAGACCGCCGCCCGGTACGCGACCCGTGTGGCTGCGGACAACGCATAATCCGGCTCTTGCGCATCCCTCGCGACCGACCAAGGCCTGACACGTGACGACGGTGCAGTCGAAACTCAATGTACGTGGCGACGAGTTCAAGGCCAACCTCGCCGGCATGAACGCCCTGGTGGCCGACCTGCGCACCCAGGTGGCGATGGTCGGACAGGGCGGTGGCGCAACCGCACGGGCCCGGCATGTGGCGCGTGGCAAGTGGCTGCCGCGAGACCGGGTGCGCGGGCTCATCGACGAGGGCTCACCGTTCCTCGAGTTGTCCCAACTGGCGGCGTGGGGCATGTACCACGACGAGGCGCCGGGTGCGGGTGTCATCACGGGTATCGGGCGCGTCAGCGGCCGCGAATGCGTGATCGTCGCCAACGACGCCACGGTCAAGGGTGGCACCTACTACCCGATGACCGTGAAGAAGCACCTGCGGGCGCAGGAGATCGCGCAGCAGAACCGGCTGCCCTGCGTGTATCTGGTCGATTCCGGCGGCGCCAACCTGCCGAACCAGGATGACGTCTTTCCCGTTCGCGAGCATTTCGGCCGCATCTTCTACAACCAGGCCAACATGTCGGCCGCCGGCATTCCGCAGGTGGCCGTGGTGATGGGCTCCTGCACGGCCGGCGGCGCCTACGTGCCGGCGATGAGCGACGAATCGATCATCGTGCGCAACCAGGGCACCATCTTTCTCGGTGGCCCGCCGCTGGTGAAGGCCGCGACCGGCGAGGTGGTATCGGCCGAGGATCTCGGCGGCGCCGAGGTGCACACGCGCATCTCCGGCGTGGCCGATCACTATGCGCACGACGATCATCACGCCTTGACCATCGCCCGGCGCATCGTCGGCAACCTGAACCACGTCAAGCGCGTCGACCTCGACACCCGGCCGGCGTGCGCGCCGCTGCTGTCACCCGAAGAGCTGCGAGGCGTGATCCCGATGGATGCGCGCAAGCCGTTCGATGTGCGCGAGATCATCGCCCGCGTGGTCGACGGCAGCGAACTCGACGAATTCAAGCAGAACTACGGCACTACGCTGGTGTGCGGCTTCGCCCATGTGTTCGGCTATCCGGTGGGCATCGTCGCCAACAACGGCATCCTGTTTTCCGAATCCGCGCTCAAGGGCGCGCACTTCATCGAGTTGTGCGCGCAGCGCGGCATCCCGCTGCTGTTCCTCCAGAACATCACCGGCTTCATGGTCGGGCGCAAGTACGAGGCCGGTGGCATCGCGAGCGACGGCGCCAAGATGGTGACGGCCGTCGCCTGCGCGCGGGTGCCGAAGTTCACGGTGATCGTGGGCGGCAGTTTCGGTGCCGGCAACTACGGCATGTGCGGCCGCGCCTATTCGCCGCGCCTGCTCTGGATGTGGCCGAACGCGCGCATCTCGGTGATGGGTGGCGATCAGGCCGCGAGCGTGCTGGCGCAGGTCAAGCGCGATGGCATCGAGGCCAAGGGCGGACACTGGAGCGCGGCCGAAGAAGAAGCGTTCAAGGTGCCGATCCGCGCGCAGTACGAGGTCCAGGGCCATCCGTACTATGCCAGCGCCCGGCTGTGGGACGATGGCGTGATCGATCCCGCCGATACCCGCATGGTGCTGGGTCTGGGCCTGTCGGCTGCGCTCAATGCGCCGATCGAGCGCACGCAGTTCGGCGTGTTCCGAATGTAGCCAGCTTGAAGGGTCCGTCCAGCATGGTCGAAAAGAAGCCGGCGTCGAAGGGGATCCCTTCCGCCGAAGTATCGGTGGTCACGCTCAAGAACATCGGACCGCAGTCGGCGAAATGGCTTGCCGCCGTTGGCATCGTCACCAAGAAGGATCTCGAGGATATCGGCGCGGTGAACGCCTTCCGGCTGATGCGCAGCAACGGCTACAACGTCACGCCGGTGATGCTCTACGCGCTCCAGGGCGCGCTCATGGATCTGCACTGGAACCGGCTGCCGGGCAAGCTCAAGGACGAGATCCGGGCAAGGGCACGCGCCGATGAGTGACGCTCTCGGCGTGACGCGCACCGGCGAGGGCGTCGCCACCGTGACGATGAACCGGCCGGCCGTGCACAACGCCTTCGACGACGCGTTGATCGCCGAAATGACCGCCACCCTGACGGAGCTGGATGCCGATGCGACCGTCCGCGTCGTCGTCCTGGCAGCGAACGGCCGCAGCTTCTCCGCCGGTGCCGACTTGCAGTGGATGAAGCGCATGGCGCAGTTTTCCGACGACGAAAATCTGCGCGATGCGCGCGCCCTGGCCGGCCTGATGCAAACGCTCGATCGCATGGCCAAGCCGACCATCGCGCGGGTGCAGGGCGCCGCGTTCGGTGGCGGTGTCGGTCTGGTCGCCTGCTGCGACATGGCGATCGCGGCGCGCGAAGCCGTGTTCTGCCTGTCCGAGGTCCGGCTGGGGCTGATACCGGCGGTGATCAGTCCGTATGTGGTGCAGGCGATCGGCGCGCGCGCGGCGCGGCGCTATTTCCTCACGGCCGAGCGCTTCGATGCGCCGGAAGCGCTGCGTCTGGGCCTGGTAAATGGCGTGGTCGACGCCGCCGGTCTCGATGACGCCGTTGCCGGTCTGGTGAAAGCGTTGCTCGCTGGCGGACCCGCCGCGATCGCCGCGGCGAAATCGTTGATTGCCGCGGTGGCCAACCGGCCGATCGACGCTGATGTCATCGACGACACCGCGCGGCGCATCGCGCGGCAGCGCGCCAGCGAGGAAGGCCGCGAGGGCATCGCCGCCTTCCTCGGCAAGCGCCCTGCCGCATGGATCGCGCGCGAATGAGCGCCGTTTTTTGCGTCGCTTGTCGCGTCGTTTTTCGCGCCGCTCGCGCCACGGGTGCGGGCGACGGCATGTGTCTCCGCATCCTCGATTGTCCGTAGGTCACCCCGCACCCCACTCAGCCGAAACCGATCGTGTTCGACAAGATCCTCATCGCCAATCGCGGCGAAATCGCCTGTCGCGTCGCCCGCACGGCCCGTCGGCTCGGCATCCGGACCGTGGCGGTCTATTCCGATGCGGATGCCGGTGCGATGCACGTGGCGGCGTGCGACGAGGCCTGGCGGGTGGGGCCTGCGCCCGCGCGAGACAGCTACCTGCGTGCCGACCACATTCTCGACGCGGCGCTGCGTTCCGGCGCCCAGGCGGTGCACCCGGGATACGGCTTCCTGTCCGAGAACGACAGCTTCGCGGCGGCATGTGCCGCGGCGGGAGTGGTGTTCATCGGCCCGCCGTCGGCAGCCATCCGCGCCATGGGCTCGAAGAGCGCCGCGAAGATGCTGATGGGCCAGGCTGGCGTACCGCTGGTGCCGGGCTATCACGGTGACGCCCAGGACCCCGAACTGCTCGCGCGCGAGGCAGCGCGCATCGGCTATCCGGTGCTGATCAAGGCGTCGGCCGGTGGCGGCGGCAAGGGCATGCGCATCGTGAATGAGGCGGCCGGCTTCGCCGACGCCCTGGCATCGGCGAAGCGCGAAGCCGCGGCCTCGTTCGGCGACGACAAGGTGCTGCTCGAGAAGTACCTGCTGCGGCCGAGGCACATCGAGTTCCAGGTGTTCGCCGACACGTTCGGAAACTGCATCCACCTGAACGAGCGCGATTGTTCGGTGCAGCGTCGCCACCAGAAGGTGCTCGAGGAGGCGCCCGCGCCCGGCATGACGCCGCAGCGTCGTGAAGAGATGGGTGCGGCGGCGGTGGCGGCGGCCATGGCCGTCGGCTATGTTGGCGCCGGCACGGTCGAGTTCATCGTCGCCGCCGGCGAGCCTCTGCCACTCGACCAGATCGAGACCGGTGGTCATCTCGGTGACCGGGTGCTCGACCTGCAGGCGGGTGTTCATCTCCATGAAGAAGAACACGCCCGAAGCGTCGACGATGAACTCGACCGTGCCGGCGCCAACATAGCCGACGGCCATGGCCGCCGCCACCG
>JANXYG010000116.1 GCA_025350245.1 Betaproteobacteria bacterium | reverse complement strand
GCCAACGCATGAGCTTCAGCTTGGCGCCGGCCTCGATCGCGTACTTGGGTTCATCTGCAAACGCCGCGCCGGGAACGGCGGCGGCAAGGGCCGCGGCGCCGATGCCCTTGAGCACATCGCGTCGTGTAGTATCGCTCATCGGTCGTTCTCCTCCTGAAGGGCTGGTCTTTGCGAGATGACCGAATCGTACGCTATGGGTGCGTCATGGGTGGAATGCACCGCCGACATCACAATCCTTCGTTCGAAAGAACGCCGTGCTTCGATCCGGGGCAACCACTTGGCATCAAGGATTAGTCGTCACGCCACCTCGAAGATCAACTTTAACTGCGGAAACCCGGAGTACCCTGCGGCGGGTGCCGCCAAACGCTGGACGAACATGGGATTGAGCGGTTTTCGCAGCCCGGTGCGGTAAGCGGGCCATTCGATAATTATCTGGGAAATGAAATGAAACCTCTGCTCTGGTTTGCAGGCATGGCGTTTGCGGTTGGCGCGCAGGCAGCGCCGCAGGAACCGCTGTGGGCCATGGTGAAAAAGGAACAGCCGGTGGCGGTCGAGACGCTGCGCGATCTGGTCAATATCGAATCGGGCAGCCGCGACAAGGAGGGTTTGGACCGGCTGGCCGCGTTCCTCGGCGAGCGCCTCGTCGCGCTCGGCGGCAAGATCGAGTACTACGAGCCTACGCCCGCTGATACCCATCGGCTCTATGACACGCCCAACGAACTCGGCAAGGTCGTCATTGCGCGCTTTGCGGGCACCGGCACGCGGCGCATCATGCTGCTCGCCCACATGGACACGGTGTACGCGCACGGCACACTCGGCAAGCGGCCTTACCGCGTCGAGGGCAGTCGGGCATACGGTCCGGGGATCGCCGATGACAAGAGCGGCGTAGCAGTGATCCTGCATACGCTATCGCTTCTGGAGGCGCTCGATTTTCGCGACTACGGCGCGCTCACTGTCGTCATCAACGGCGACGAGGAACTCAGCTCTCCCGGTACTCGAAAACTGATACAGAGCATAGGCGCGGAGCACGAGTTCGTTTTCTCCTGTGAGCCCACTTCCACCAAACACGACGAGATCGCACTGGCTACCAGCGGCATAGGCTCGGCAAGCTTGACGGTTCGCGGCAAGTCGGCGCATGCCGGCGTCAATCCGGAACTCGGACGCAATGCCATCATCGAACTCGCACACCAGCTGCTGCAGACCAACGACCTTTCCGATGCGGAGCGCGGCATCAAGTTCAACTGGACCCTGTCGAGTGGCGGCAATACGCGCAACGTGATCGCCGAATTGGCGACGGCATCGGCTGACGTGCGTGTGCGCAGGCTCTCGGACTTCGATGTCATCGAAAAGCGCTTTCGTGATCGCGTGCAAAGCAAGTTGATACCCGACACCCACGTCGAGGCCGGCTTCGAGCGCCGGCGCGCGCCGCTGGAGGTGACCGAGGCTTCGCGCGCTCTGGCGAAGAAGGCACAGGGGATCTACGCGGAAATGGGGCGCTCGCTATTGGTGGACGAAACCGGCAACGGGGTCGGCACCGACGCCGCTTTCGCCGCCGGCTCCGGTGAGCCAGCGACCGCAGAGGGGTTCGGTCTGGCAGGCTACGGCTACCATTCCTCCGAGGAGGAATACGTGGACCTCGACAGCATCGAACCGCGGCTTTACCTCCTGACGCGGCTCATCATGGACACGGCGCGCGGGCGCTGAAATCAGCCGCTCGGTCATCAGGGCATTTGATCAGCTTTAGATCAATGAATTGCGGCAAGAGGACGTATGAACTCAATACTCGCGCGAAAGCGGCGGAAGCGACACTGTCGGACGGTCCGCCGCTTACGCCGGTGGTTCGGCATACTTGTCATGCCGGCTCGCCCAGCTACCGCAGCTGAAGTCGCAAAGGTCACTCTTCTATCCAGTATTCACCGCTCGATTGCGCCGTCAACAGCGTTTTCGTCACTGGCGCGCGCTCTCCGGAACCTACGACTTGCCCGCGGATGCCTTTGAATTTTCCCGTGCCACCGACGAAGTTCTCGACAAAGGAAAACTTAATGACGCGGCTGCCATCTGCGTTCGTCGTAAATTGCGCAGTGCCGTTACTGCGGCTAAACACCTTGTTGCCGTCCTCTAGCATATATACAGCGTAGGTGGTAAACGGGCCACTCAAGTTGACGTAGTCGCTCAGGCCGCGGGTCAGATTCTCTTTAACTTTGACGCCGGCAAAAGCAAAATCATTTTCTGGGAATTCGTAGCGAATCTCGTAAACGCGGACTTGGTGCCCGGGTATGTCATCCACGTCGATGGCGCGCTGTTGCAGATACTGACTGGTACTCGAAGGAGATCTGGATATGGTGTACTTATTTTGCGCCCACGCATTGCTTGTGGCACATAGCGAGATTGCACAAACAAATGCCATCGTGGTCAGGCGAGCGTTTCTCATAATTCCTCCGGAAGTTGGATTATTGCGAAACAACAGCTGCTAAATCGCCGTACGCGCATATATCGAAGCGCCGTGGCATGCGACACAGGCAACGGCGCTTGTGCCAATGCAAGTCTACTCTCTGGTACTGCTTGCGGCCACCGCTGGGCTCCATGCCCGACCACGATTACATCGTCCCTGGCCGCCGTGGTATCGATCCTGGTGTTCTTGATTGCGATGTGTCGTGTCGCTGGTTGATTCCGCAACGCGAGCGCATTCGCCAAGAGTTCGCCGTCTGCATTGCAACCGAAGATGACTGAGGTGACCGCATTGGCTGCGACCTTCATGACCTTCCGGTGTGCCGTATGCGGCGACATGAGGACGAAGCTCCCGCGTCGACCCTGCCACGTCTTCTCGAATCTGGTTCACACGCGCATCGGCAAAGTGGCTGATATTGCTTTTTCTGGCATACCATTCACTCATGAAATTGACCCCGACCCCCTCAACTCACCTGCAACACCTTACAGACTCAACGATAGCGTCTTGGCATAGATCAACGAGACTTGATGGCTCGCCGGTGTTTTTTGCCAGGCATCCTCTTTGTGCGAGCGCTGAGAAATGTCTTTGGCGCTGGTGTTCTCGAACTCCGCCTGCACCCGTATCAGTGCTTGCAATTCTGTCGTCGTGAACACGGCGATATCGGGACTACGCCGGGCGCGATGCAGGTAAGTGACGTTCTCACCGCGTTCGGCCTCCGTGAGGTCGATCAGTCCTTCGGCATGCAAGGCAGCAAAGACAAGCTCGTATTGGTCCGGCACCGGACCATGAGGAAGCCGAACGTATGGCAGCCCGGTGACCTGCGATCCGAAATGCTTCATGTGCAGGAAGTCCGCATAGAACAACAGCTTGTTGAGCTTGGTTCGGGATACACCCTTGCCCTGGCAAAGGAACACAACCGTCTCCGAGACCTTCGTCCAGTCGACGGGACGTGATGCAGCCCGAGAGAGGCGAGACACGACGACAGCGGAAAGCTGATTCGCGCTACCGAGAAAGTGATGGGCATACGCCCACAGACGCTTCACCGTGTCTTCCGAGAGCCTGTTGGCTGACTCGATGAGTGCGGCCAAACCATCAGGTGTCATGGCCGCCCGCCGCGATCGTCGCGATCGTCTTCGGCGACGGTCACTGGTTCGTGCCGTCATGGCAATCGATCGCGGTGATTGGCTACATCGCCCTGGTGCCCACGGCCGTCGGCAACGCCTGCTGGTTCGCGATCGTGGGCATGCTCCCGGCCAATATCGCCGGGCTGTCGGCGATCATGGTGCCGATCGTGGCTATGGTGTCGGGGGCGGTGGTGTACGGCGAACCCCTGGGGCTCATGCAATGGGGCGCGATGGCGTGTTGCGCGGCGGCGATGTCGCTGGCATTGCTCAAACCATCGGCGAACGCATAGGGCCGGTTCGTCGTCCCGGGAGAAGAAGGCCGGTGCACGATGCAGCCCGGCTGCGACCTCACCCCACTGCCAGCACCTTCAGCAGCCAGCGATTCAGGTCGTCGATTTCCTCGGGGCACACCGAATGCTGCATCGGATACTCGTGCCATTCGATGCCGTAGCCCAGCGCCGCGAGCGCGTCGCGCGACGCCATGCTGCGATCGATGGCGATCACCGGGTCGAAAGTGCCGTGCGCCAGAAACAACGGCACGTCATGGTTGGCACTGCTGCGCTCGGCTGCGGTCGCCGCGGCTAGCGGCAGGTAACCCGAGAGACCCGCAAGGCCCGCCAGCCGGTGCGGTGATCGCAACCCGGTGAGCAAGGTCATGGCGCAACCCTGCGAGAACCCCATCAACACGGTGCGGCTCGACGGGATTCCGCGCGCCGCCTCGCGATCGAGCAGCGCCTGCACATCGGTGAGCGACGCGCGCAGGCCCGCTTCGTCTTCGGGCCGCACGAGATCGGTGCCGAGAATGTCGTACCAGGCGCGCATGCGCATGCCACCGTTGATGGTGACCGGCCGGATCGGCGCGTGCGGAAACACGAAGCGCACCGCGCCGATCGCGGACAGGTCGAGTTCGCGCGCGATCGGCACGAAGTCGTTGCCATCGGCGCCAAGGCCGTGCAGCACCACGACGCCGGCGACAGGATTGTCGCCGGTCTGGATTTCGAGGGTTTCGAGTGTCATGCGGCCAAGCATAACGCGCCGTACCGAGGATGTCGTCGTGAAGCCAGCACGGGCCTTCGACCAGCACCCGTCGCGCGTCGTGAAGGGTCTCGACGCAGACGACATCGACCGGGAGATCGTCCAGTGCCAGGCCGACGTAGCGCCGGACCGTCGAATCGTCCTCGACCGGGAGCACCCGCGCCCGGGTCATCGAACGGCGGTGACGGCTTCCTGCGCGGGCATCGCCAGACCGACCACGCCATCGTCCGCCAGCTTCACGGTGAGATCGGGAAAATGCTCCCGCTGCAGGAAGGACACCAGGTTCTGGTAGTGCTTGGAGTCTTCGATCACCAGCACACAACCATCACCGGCGCGTGCGCCGAAGACGTTGAAGCCGACGGTGCCGAACCTGCCCGAGGGGGCCGCAGGGTCGGTCGAGATCCACCAGGAGATCCACCATCCCGTCAGGCCCTCTTTCGGGTCTGATCTTTCATGCCGTCAAGCCCCCTTTTTTCAGTCCAGTCTTCAAGAATCGAGCATCTTTACCGCTTATAACAACCGATTGATCAAACGATATCCATGATACTTTTTCTGCAAATGCATCCTCATGTCTTGCCCACAGGTCTTGTCAGGTCACAAATGCCGGTTTTCCCGATCGGCGCGGGGCACCCCTGGCCAATCGGGGCAGCCTTGTGGGCCACCCGGTCCAACCGGCGATACGCCCGGCGCGACTGATCTTCGAAACCCGATTCGATGGACATCACAGTGCCGGCACCGAGCGCCGCTTCGATCAGTCCGGAACAAATCGTGGCGGCCGCCAAGGCCCTGGGCGTCAGTGGTGGCGGCAGCGGCACGGCCGCGCTGCTGGCCCTGCTGTACGACACCAATGTCGACGTCGACGACGTGCTGCGTTGCCTGCAGTCCGAGCCGGTGCTGGCCGCCCGGGTGCTGAAAGTCGCCAATGCCGCCTACTACCGCCAGACCCGTTCGGTGGGCACCATGGGCCGGGCGCTGCAGGTGCTCGGCCTGTCGGCCGTCCGCGGCATTGCCGCCGCCGGCTGCATGGACCGCATGTCCATCCCCACCGTGGGCAGGGCGCTCGATGCCGGACGTTTTCGCTCGCACAGCCTGGCAGTGGCCGCCGCCGCGCAGACGCTGTCGCAGCGGGCCGGCGCGGGCGTCGATGCCGAGGCCTTCATGGCCGGACTCCTGCACGACATCGGCATCGTCCTGCAGGCGCGCCTGCGGCCGCAAGCGGTGGCAATGGCTGCCGAACGGCCGGCCACCGACGCGGCCGCCTGCCTGCAAGCCGAGGCCGACCTGATCGGTGCCGATCACGCCGCCTGCGGCGCGCTGCTGGCCGATGCCTGGTGCCTGCCCGCCTGGCTGGGCGCGGCGCTTGGGGCACACCACCTGCCGCGCACCGGCACGCCGGTAGCCGGCACCGACGCGCTGCCGGCGCTGCTCGCGCTCGGCGACCAGGCGGCGCACCAGGCCGGCTACGGACTGTGGCCGATGTGCGCCCTCGAACCGGATCCCGCCTGGGCGGCATCGATCGGCCTGGATGAACAGGCCTGCAGCGAGGTCGCCGCGGGTCTTCCAGAGAGCCTGCACCGACTGGCGCCGGGCGCCTGATACCGCCAATGGACGCGCTGGCAATTCGAGGATCCGGCGGCCGCGCCGGCCGGATGCTGGCGGCGATGGCGCCACCGTCCGCCGAGACGTCTGTCTGACGCGAAAAAAAGCCCGTCCGATGCGGACGGGCCGTTGTTTCCAGCGATCGCCAGCTGAAGATCAGGCCGCGCGGCTCTTCCTGCGACGTGATGCCAAGCCGACCAGACCCAAGCCCGCCGCCATCAGTACATAGGTGCTCGGCTCAGGCACGGCAGCAGCCAGCCGCACGTCATCCAGGCCCATGTCGAACCGGCCCGAGTAGGTGAAATGCACGGTGACGTTGCTGACGCCGGCGACGAACGACAGACCCTCGTCGGTCCAGGTCTTCCAGTAGTTGCCCGTCGGCGACGAGGCGGTGAAGGTCTGCCCGGGCGCGCCGGACCCGTCGACGCCGACGAGGATGCTTTGTGTGCCAGAGAAATCAGCTTCACTGGCGATCTTGAAGTCGAGCCGATAGGCTTGGCCGATCGCAAGACCGCCCACGGTTTGCGACCAGGTGGTGGTACCGCTGGCCTGGAAGCCACCGCCCATGGTCACGAACTGCTGGCCTTCGCCGGCGACGGTGACGTTGCCACTACCGTCGGCGTAGCCCACGCGCCAGATGCTGGCGTCACCAGCCGAGCCGCCCTTGGTCCATCCGGTGGGGATGGCATTGGTCAAGGTCGATGGGCTGATGTCCGGATCTTCGAAACTGCCATTGACGATCAGGTTGGCGGCCGAAGCGCTGGTGCAGGCGAGCCCCAGCGCAAACGCACTCAGCGCAATTGCCGACTTGCTTTTTGCCATCATGTGATTCTCCTGAAAGCGATATGCACTACGGCACTACGCGGTGCGAATCCACGAAGGTGAGGTTCACTTGCGCTGACGGCGCCGTGCCGCCCACAGACCCAGCACGCCCACGCCCATCAGCGCGTAGGTGGAGGGTTCCGGCACCGGCGGCACGTCCTTGCGATTGAACGCCACCATGGCGTCCAGCTCCGGGTCGGCCGTGTTCTGCAGCATGGCCTGGGTGCTACCGCGGATGGCGTAGAAGTCGTGCGCCGTGCCGAAGGTGTAGTCCTGGGTGTACGCGTTGACCAGGCCGAACTCGCTGCTGCCGCCGCGGAAGACGGTGGTCGCCGCGGTGCCCGCGAAGTTGTAGACCGGCCCTTGCGGCCCGATCACGGAACCCAGCGGATCCGACAGATAGCTCCAGTTGGCCTGCGCCGCGCAACCGCCCGCAGACGCGCTGTTGCAGCCCCAGATGCTGTACTCGAGCACCTCGGCCGAGGTGAACGCATCGGTGATCGGGCCGCCGAAGTAGTGATCCTGGTGGGTATAGAGACGAACGCTGTCTTTCGGGGCGGCGAACTGCCATACCAGCAGGTGGAAGTCGGCCTGGGCCGCGGGGCCGTTTGGACCGGCCGCATCGTTGATGTCGAAGATATAGACTCGATTGCCGTCGAGATTGGTGCCATCCGCCGCACTGCCATTCGAGCCACCGATGAAGTTCGGCAGGTGCGTACCGAGATCGAAGGTTCCCGCGGCGTAGCTGCTCAGCGGCGCGGATACTCCATCGAGATAGGTGGTGGCTTCGGCTGGCACGCACGCGGCGACCGCCAGCGCGCCGACTGCCCACGCCGAGCATTGGCGCAATTGTGTACTCATCATCGGCGTACTCATCATTTTGCTCCAGTTGGATGTCTGAGGATCCGCTCGAGGCGCTCATCGCCCGGCGAAGCGTTCCAAACCGGGTGGACGCCGATACAATCTATTCTAGAGATAGATTTTTCTCAAGAGGGATTCTGACATTTCGCGTGAAATTTGTTCATCTGTTACCGAAGAAGGGGCGCCCTCATGACACACCTGCCGCGGGCGTGCGATCGGTGCCGCGAAACAGGATCTTGTCGGCTTCCACCACCACGCGATGGTGGACGGCGCGTTCGGCCTCGCCGAAGTCGGTGCGGGGAGACGGCTCGATCTCGAAGTGATGGTAACGATCGGTGCCGCGAACCAGCACCGCCGAATCGCGCGGCCCGGCCGTCTGGCGCACGTAGGTGGGCACGTAGCGGATGGCGAAGCCGATGCGCCGGTAGCCGGCGCGATTGGGCTCCGAGCCGTGGACGATGCGCACATGGTGCAACGACATCTCGCCGGGTTGCAGGAACAGATCGGCCGCGGTGTCGGCATCGACTGTCACCGCGACCTCCTGACCGCGGGTGAGCAGGTTGTCGGCGGCGAACGTGTCCTTATGCTGCAACTGGTCGCGCAGATGGGAGCCGGGGATCACGCGCATGGCGCCATTGGGCCGGTCGCTCACCGACAGGGCGATCCAGGCGGTGACGATGTCGGGATGCGACAAGCCCCAGTAGGTGGAGTCCTGGTGCCAGGACACGAACGCCGGATCGTGCGGCTCCTTGATGAAAAAGCTCGACCCCCACACCAGCAGGTCGGGCCCGAGAATGTCCTCGACCGCATCGACGATGGCCGGGTGGCGGATGAGCCGGTCAATCCAGGTGAACAGCAGGTGCGGCTTGTTGCGCGCCGTGCTCTTCATGATCAGGCCGTGCTCGGCCTCGAACGCCTCAAGCCGCGCGCGGACGGCGGCTGCCTCGTCGGCCGGCAATACCCGCAGCGGCGCGAAGTAGCCGTTGCGCCGGAACGCGGCCACCTGGCCGGCGGTGAGGACCCGCGGTGTGGTTGTGGCGACGACAGGCTGTGGTGTGTTCATGCGCAATATAGCAATCGAGATGAGAAAAAAGGTCGAGAGGCAACCCCACCCCGCGACACGGTCCGATCGGACCACGACGGCACCGCTCTGACTGAATGAAATCGAATTTCAAATATAAAACTCCTGTGGGGCAAGTCAATGCGCACAGCAGCGAAGGGCGAAACTGCCCGCTACACCGCGCCGGCGCTGGAGAAGGGGCTGGACCTGATCGAGCTGCTTGCGGCAGAGCAGCATGGATTGACGCTGCAAGAGATCGCCCGGCGCCTCGGCCGCAGAAAATTATCAATGGAGGGACAGCGCCTACAGAGCCCCTTGAGGACGCTGCGCCCCCTCCTGAGGGGGAAGGCAGAGCGCAGCGCAGCCTGGGGGTGGGCGTCAACTCACCTCAGCGCAGCGAGGCCTTCGGGGGCTTCGAAGTAGCGGTTGCGCAACACCGTCTGATTCTCGTAGATGGAACCCTGCTTGAGCGCCGGCGGCAGCGGCATGCGGATCGGCGTGGGCACCACCCGCGGTTCGATGGTGGGTTCACCGCACAGCATGCGGCTGTCGAATTCGTCGAGGTTGCTGAAATTCATCAGCGGCCATGCATCGGCCGCGGTGCATTCGTAGAGCAGCAGATGGCGCGGCCGGTCGGAGGTGTTCTGGGCCGAGCCGTGCACCAGGCGCACATGGTGAAACGACGCGGACCCGGCCTTGCCGATGCACGGCACCGCGCGCGAAAAATCGAGCCCGCTCGCCACCGGGTCCATCGCGCCGCAGAAACGGCCGTCGGCATGGTGGTCGAAGGTGGGCCCGGTGTGCGATCCGGGCAACACCAGCAGCGGGCCGTTTTCGATGAGCACGTCGTCGAGCATGACGCCAATGGCGAGGATGTCGTCGTTGGTGTGGGGGTAGAACGCCCAGTCCTGGTGCCACTCCACCGCCGAACCGTAGCGCGGCGCCTTCAGGTTGAGCTTGGAGCCGTGCAGCCGTACCGACGGGCCCAGCAGCGCGCGCAGTACCTCAAGCATCGCCGGCTGCTTCAGGACCTCCCAGAACAGGCGGTCGACCACGTGCGGCTTCTTGATGCGGCGCACGCGCGGCGCATCGGGGCGATGCGAAGGTTCGAGGTCGAAGACATCGTCGTGATCCGACAGGCCGGCCGAGCGCGCCACCATGCCGTCGATGCTGGCACGCATGCGCGAGAGCGTGACCGGATCGACCAGGCCATCGATAACGACATAGCCATCGCGGCGGTAGGACTCGACCTGGGCGGATGTGATCATGAGCTTCTCCACGTTGCGCGGGCGCCGGATGCGGCAGCACCGGCGACCATCAGGGGCAAGACGGTAGTACCCCTGCCCGGCGCATATCAACGCGCCGGCGGCAGCGGATTCTGCGTGCGTTGCAACACGGGATGCTGGTTGCAACAGGCCGACAGTTATGTCACTGTCCCTCGCAGAGACGGCCTCGACGCCGACTCTATAACCATACCTGAATCAGTGAGGAGAGAGTACATGAAGCAGCTATTGAAAGCTGGCGCCATCGGTTTGTCGGTCGGCGCTTTCGCCATCGGTGCCGCGTTCGCACAGGTGGTCCCCGGCGGTCAGGACAACTCGGCGCTGTCGTGGGGTCCAAGCGAGTGGGGCAAGGACGACAAGGCCGGTTCGGCGAACTACACGAAAGACCCGGCGCAGATCAAGCGCGCCCTGAGCTACATCAAGCAGTTCAAGTCCATCACCATCGGCAAGTACTACCACAGGGAAGCACCCGCTTTCGGTCCGCGCGGCTGGCAGATGACGATTCCGGGCACGCCCACCGGCGGCCCGTTCGGCAAGAATGCGCTGGTCTACCACGACGAACTGGTCACCACCGAAATCGGCCAGATCCAGACCCAGTTCGACGGTCCTGGCCACATCGGCGTCAACACCTCCAAGGGCCCGATGTTCTACAACAGCCGCATCTCGTGGGATTCCTACGAGCGTGGCGCCGGTGGCCGCGTGCTCGGCATGGGTCCGCTGGGCGTGGAAAACGTCGGTGAACTCGGTTTCGTCTGCCGTCTGATCGTGCTCGACGCCGTGGCCTATCGCAAGTCGCAGGGCAAGCTGTCGGCCGCCGAAGAAATGCTGCCCATCCCCAAGAAGGCTGGCGACATCGGCATCATCACCGCCGATGACGTGCAGGCCATCGTCAAGTTGCAGGGCATCGCTGAAATCGGCAAGGGCGACTGCGTGGCGCTGCACACCGGCCAGGGCAACACCTGGAGCAACGACCGCTACAAGACGATGAACACCGAGCAGCGTGCCGCTGCCCGTGCAATCTTTGCACAGGGTGAACCCGGCTACGGCATCAGCGCGTGCAAATACATGGCATCGCGCCACATTGCCCTGACCATGGGCGACACCTCGGCCAACGACGCGCAGCCCGGCGGCGAAGAAGAAGGCATGGCGGTTCCCTGCCATACCGAAATGCAGCCGAAGCGTGGCATCTGGAACCTGGAGAACGTCGACACCAAGTCGCTGATCGACGCCAAGGTCATGGAAGGCGCAATGATCTGGGCGCCACTGAAGATCATCGGCGCGACCGGCTCACCCGGCAATCCGATGGTTCTGTACTAAGCAACGTCCAGCAGCAACTGCAACCTGAAAGAGCGGCCTTCGGGCCGCTCTTTTTTTGTTTCGACGCGCGATGAAGTTCAGCCACTACGCCTCGAGATGGCTACGGCAAACACCAGACCGGCCCGCAACGACGCAACCGGGCAATCAACGCTCAGGTTTGCTCACCAGCCGGCTTTGGCGAGCATGCGCACCAGCTCGTCGCGCTCGTAGCCGTCCATGCGCTGGCGCCCCACCAGGATGATCGGCACGCCCTTGCCGCCGAGCTGGGCAAACTGCTGGCGACCGCGCTCGGTGTTTTCCACGTCGAGGTCTTCGTAGGGGATATGCCTGCCGTCGAGATAGGCGCGGGCCTGCTTGCAGTAGCCGCACCAGGTGGCGCTGTAAAGCCGCACATGGCGGCTGAAATCGCTCGGGGCAGGCGCTTCGGTGCGCGCACCGGCCACGGCGCCGAACAGCAGCAGCGCCGACCACAGCAGCACCTTCGGTTTCATCGATCGCATCGTATAGTCAGCTTCCGGTTGTCGCTTCACGCCGAAAAGTCGGCCTCGATCTCGCCCAGGCCGTCGAGCGTCATCGCTACATGGTCACCCGGGGCCAGCCACTGCGTCGCCACCACGCTGCCGGTGAACACGAACTCGCCGGCCAGCAATCCGACACCGCGCCGCGAGCGCTGGTTCGCCAGCCACGCCAGCGCTTCGAGCGGATGCCCCATGACATCGGCGCCACGACCACGGGCGACCTCGACGCCATTCACCCGGGTCACGCCAGTCACCGCGCCCAGATCGAGCGACCGCCAGTCGGTGCGCGGCGCCCCGAGCACGCAACCGGCATCGAAGAAGTCGTCGGCCACCAGCGTGGGGGTGCCGAGCCGCGCAAAGTCGACGTAGCGCTCGTCGACGATCTCCATGCCCGGCATCACCGCCGCCACGACTTCCGACACGTCGGCGGCGGAATAGGGCTGAGAGCGCGCGACGAGATCGGCGCCGAGTCGCACCACGATCTCGCACTCCACGCCCACCCGCACGAAATCGCGATGACGCAGGCGCGCGGGCGATGCGTGGACCGTGCTGGCGAACACGCCACCGGCGCAGGGGTGCGCAATGCCGAGAAAGGCCTGCATGACCGGCGTGGTGCAACCGATCTTGTGGCCGACGATCGGCCCCAGTGCAGCCGCGAGTTCGGCGTGCAGGCACGCCTGGATATCGTAGGCGGCGTCGAGATCGGCCGGGCGCACCGGCAGCGGCAGGGCATCGAGCGGGTCGAGCGCAAGGCGGTGCGAAGCCAGCAGGCGCGCTGCTTCGTGTGTTTCGGTGTTCATGCGCAGTCCTGTGGGCGGGCGAAGCGTGAACGATAGCGGATTGCCACCTTCATGACATTGGCGATATCGCGTTGCAGCATGAAGAAGCTGCCCCAGCCTCCTTGCTACTCCACCGGACGTTCAACATAATCGCGGCGCCGCTGGCGGGAATGACCCCAGGGTCAGCCACGCTCGAGCAACGCGTCACCAGGCACGCAACAGCAGACACCGTGCTGCACGACAATCACACAGGAGAAGTCACCGTGAACCACCCGTTGTCCGTCGCGCGGCCCTGCGCCGCGCTCGCTCGCAGTCCGCTGTCCGTGGCCATAGTGGCCTTGGTCGCCACGTTCGCCATCGCCACCGACGCCTCCGCGCAGAGCGCCGCCCAGCGCGCGGTCGATGCCGCCAAGCCGCTTTGCGCCGGCGGCAAGACCATCACCATCGTCTGGGAAGCGGGCCTGCAATCGCTCGACCCGCTCAACTTCTCCGGCCCTGAGTGGGAAAAGCAGACCGGCTGCAAGGTCAAGGTCGTCGAAGTCCCCACGGCCGAGATGTTCACCAAGATCATGCAGGAGTTCCGGGCCGGCACCGGCGCCTATGACGCGCTCAACGTCATCCCGGCGTGGATGCCCGACCTGGCCGGCGCCGGCGCGCTCGAGCCGCTCGATGCCCTGGTCGACAAATACGGCTACCGCGCCGAACTGCAAAAGATTGCGCCGACCTATCGCGACAATCAGATGACCGTGAACGGGAAGATCTACGGCTTCCCCGACGACGGCGACGTGTTCGTCATGTATTACCGCAAGGACATCTTCGCGCGCGACGACCTGAAGAAAGCCTTCAAAGCCAAGACCGGCCACGAGCTGGCGGTGCCCAAGACCTGGAAGCAGTTCGACGAGACCGCGGCCTTCCTGACCGAAGCGCTGAAAAAAGACGGCATCTATGGCGCCGCGTTCTTCCGCGAACCGCCCTACACGATGTACATGTTCCAGGAGCGCTTCCGCAACGAAGGCGGCAAGTTCTTCGACGCCGGCATGAAGGCCACGGTCAACAACGACATCGGCGTGCGCGTGTTCAACGAGATGCGGGCCGAAAACAAGTTCATGCCGCCCGGCGTGGAGAAGTTCGGCTTCGTCGAGAACCTCGCGACCTTCCTCAAGGGGCAGAGCGCGATGACCATCTCATGGCCACCCTACGGCCGTTTCGCGGCCGGCTACCTGGCCAACGAGAAGGCGCTCGACTGGGTGCCAAAATCCACGATCGCGGGCAAGGTGGGCTATGCCGTGCCGCCCGGCGGACACCCGCAACTGGCCGCCGGCTTCGCGCTGTCGGTCGCCTCGACCAGCAAGCAGAAAGAGGCCGCCTACCTGTTCATCCAGTGGCTGAACAGCGAAGACATCTCGATGAAGCGGGTGCAACTGCCCTACGCGCTGCGCGATCCGTTCCGCGACTCGCACTTCACCAGCAAGGAGTATCTGGCGAAGTGGCCGGACGCCAAGGACTACCTGGCCGCGCTCAAGGCCGGCTCGCAGACCGGGCTGCTGGATCTGTCGCTGATCCAGACCGACAAGTACGAAGAAGCGCTGCGTCAGGGCATCAGCCGCCTGTGGGCGGGTGAGGACTCGAAGAAGATCCTCGACGACGTCGCCAAGCAATGGGACGCCACCACCAACCAGATCGGCCTGGACAAGCAGAAGGCCGTCTACGGCGCCTGGGCCGCGAAGTCGGGAGCCTACCCCAAGTAGACCGTCAGGCGCTCCCTCGCCCGGCCGGCTCCCGCCCGGAGTCGGCCGGCGTCGGGGGAGCCCCCATCGAACGCTTCGCTTTCCGCACCACCGCGCCCGATGCGCCTCTCTTCCCGCGACCGCCGTTTCAGCCTTTCGCTGGTCGCCCCCTCGATCTTCCTGCTGTTGCTGGTCGGCGTGTTTCCGCTGGTGTACCTGCTCGTGGTGAGCTTCCAGGGCATCACCATGACCGAGCTGGACACGTCGTTCCAGGGACTGCGCAACTTCAGGATGCTGTTCGACGACGAACGCCTGTGGCAGTCGTTGCTGCATACCGTGATCTTCACCGCCATCGCCCTACCGCTCGAACTCGTGCTCGGCCTCGCGATGGCGCAGTTGTTCATCGACAAGCTGCCGGGGCGCCCGGTGTTCGTCGCGCTGCTGGTGCTGCCGGTGGTGGTGTCGCCCATCGTGGCCGGCGCCACGTGGTCGCTGATGTTCGACCAGCGCTTCGGGCCGATCAATGAAGTGATCAGCTGGATGCTCGGCGGCGAGACCACGATCCTGTGGACCATCAAACCCGACCTCGTCTATCCGGCGATCCTGCTGGCCGAGATCTGGCAGTGGACACCGTTCATGTTCCTGCTACTGCTGGCGGCACTGTCGGCGGTGGACAAGTCCCAGCTCGAAGCCGCCGCCATCGACGGCGCCGGCTGGTGGCGCACTTTCTTCCGCATCGTGCTGCCCGCCATCTGGCCGGTCATGGCGATCGCCATCCTGATCCGCGCGCTCGATCTGTTCCGCCTGTTCGATATCGTCTGGGCGCTGACCAAGGGCGGCCCCGGCACCATGACCGAGACCATCTCTATCTTCGCCTACGTCAAGGGCTTCCAGCAGTTCGAGACCAGCTACACCGCCGCGGTGGCGCTGATGATCATCGTGTTGCTGTCGGTGGTGGTGATGGCGGCGCTGAAGAGAGTCGAGTTGACGCGGTGAGATCAGCCACCCGCCACCGCATCAAACTCGCGCTGCGCCTGGCCGCGGCGTCGGCGATCACGCTGTTCTTCGTGTTCCCGATCTACTGGCTGTTCATGATCTCGTTCAAGACCGCCGACGAGATCTACTCCTACCCGCCCACGTGGTGGCCGGGGCAGATCCAGTTCAACAGCTACGCGGTGCTGTTCAAGGACGGTGACGCCACTACGGTGTGGAACAGCTTCGTGGTCGCCAGCGCGAGCACGGTGATCGCGATGTTCCTCGGCACGCTGTGCGCCTACGCCATCGCGCGCTTCCGCACCGGTGGCGACCATCTCGCCAACTGGATCATCTCGCAGCGCATGGTGCCGCCGATCGCGGTCGTGTTCCCGATCTTCCTGCTGTACGTGTGGCTCAAGCTGGTCGACACCTACATCGGCCTGATCCTGCTCTACACCGCGTTCAACCTGCCCTACGTCATCTGGATGATGCGCGGCTACATCCTCGACATCCCCAGGGCGCTGGAGGAGTCGGCACTGGTCGACGGCTGCACCCGCTGGCAGGTGCTGTGGAAGGTGGTGTTCCCGATGTGCCGCGCCGGCCTCTTCGCCACCGCCATCTTCACCTTCGTGTTCGCCTGGAACGACTTCATCTTCGCCCTGGTGCTCACCCGCACCGAGGTCACCACCTACACGGTGCAGGTCACACACTACTTCGGCGGCCAGTCCAATTTCTGGGCCAAGATATCGGCGATGTCGGTGCTGGGCACGGTGCCGATCTTCATCATCGTCGGCTTCATGCAGCGCTATCTGGTGCGCGGCATGTCGCTCGGCGCCATCAAGGGGTGACAACGTGGCAGACCTGAAGATCACCGATCTGCACAAGTATTACGGCAGCACGCACGTGGTGAAGGGCGTCGACCTGGAGATTCCCGCCGGCGAGTTCACGGTGCTGGTGGGGCAGTCGGGCTGCGGCAAGAGCACGCTGCTGCGGACCATCGCCGGCCTGGAAGATGCCAACCAGGGCAGCATCGAGATCGGCGGCCAGCGCGTCAACGACCTGCCGCCGCGCGACCGCGACATCGCCATGGTGTTCCAGAACTACGCGCTGTATCCGTACATGACCGTGTTCGAGAACATCGCGTTCGGCCTGCGCGCGCGGCGCACACCGCGGGCCGGGATCGAGCCCAAGGTGCAGCGTGCGGCGCGCATGCTCGCCATCGATCATCTGCTCGAACGCTTTCCGCGCCAGTTGTCGGGCGGGCAGTTGCAGCGGGTGGCGATCGGCCGTGCCGTGGTGCGCAATGCGCGGCTGTATCTGTTCGACGAACCGCTCTCCAATCTCGACGCGCAGTTGCGCGACGAGATGCGCGGCGAGATCAAGCGCCTGCATCAGGATCTGGGCAAGACCATGATCTACGTCACCCACGACCAGATCGAGGCGATGACCATGGCCGACCGCATCGTGCTGCTGCGCGACGGTCGCATCGAACAGCAGGGGGCGCCGCTCGAACTCTACGAGCGCCCGGCCACGCGCTATGTGGCGGGCTTTCTCGGATCGCCGGCGATGAACTTCGTCCCCGCGAGCCTGACCGCCGCCGGCAATGCGCTCGTGGTGCGCACCAGAGACGGCACCGAGCTGGCTCTGCCACCCACGCGCGCCGAGACGATGGCCGCCCATGCCGGCCGGCCGGTGGTGCTGGGCGTACGACCCGAGCACATGAGCCGCGGCGGCGCCGGCGAAGCGCGCGCCGGCATCGTGCGCCATACCGTCACCATCGATCTGCTCCAGCCCACCGGCGCGCGTACCTACGCGACCTTCCGTCTGGGCGATGCGCCAGTCGTCGCCGAGTTGCAGGCGCACGATGTATCGCAACCCGGCGAGCGCATCGAACTCGCCTTCGACATGAATCGTGTCGTGCTCATCGACCCCGACAGCGAGCTCGTCATCGCGGGCTGACGCCGTCGCCACTTCGGAGGTAGTCGTGAACCAGCCGCTCCCGTCGTCCGCGGTCATCCGCGTCGGTACCGAACAGCCCGACAACCCCGGCCGCATCCTCCACGCCGGCCCGCTGAGCGTCGAACTCGACGGCGGCCAGTTGCGCTATCTGCGCGTGAACGGCGTCGAAGCGCTGCGCGCCATCGCCTTTCTCGTGCGCGACGAAAACTGGGGCACCTACGTGCCCGCGCTGGAAAACCTGAAGGTCGACCAGCGCCGCGACGGCTTCTCGGTGTCGTACCGGGGGCGCTGCGAACGCGACGGCATGAAGCTGGCGTTCGACATTGTCATCGAGGGTCACGCCGACGGCAATCTCGATTTCGAGGGCGTTGCCACGCCCGGCACGGACTTCCGCACCGCCCGCAGCGGCTTCGTCATCCTGCATCCGCTCGCCGGCGTGGTCGGCCGGTCGCTGCGCATCGAGCATGTCGATGGGCGCGTCGAGAAGTCGGTGTTCCCGCAACACGTGAACCCGGTCCAGCCGTTCCTGCATGTGCGCGCCCTCACCCATTCGGTGCTGCCCGGCGTCGAAGCCACGGTGCGCATGGAGGGCGACACCTGGGAAACCGAAGACCACCGCAACTGGACCGATGCGTCGTTCAAGACCTACGTCCGGCCGCTGGCCCTGCCCTGGCCGTACACGCTGCCGGCCGGTGTGCCGGTGAGGCAGTCGGTGCGCTTCTCGCTCGGCGGCAAGATCCCCGAAGCCACGCGTTCTTCGACAGCAGCGCCGATCGGGGTGAAGCTCGGCGCCGTCTCGCGCCGGCCCATGCCCGCCATCGGCGTGGGCCTGCCGGCCGGCGAGATCGAGCATTCGATCCAGCGCCTGTCATTGCTCCGGCGGCTCGGGCCGCGGGTACTGGTGTGCCACTTCGATCCGCGCGCGGGCCACAGCCTGAAGGATCTGTATGGCTTTCGCGTGCTGGCCGAGCAGACCGGCGCCCGCGCCACGCTCGAGATCGTGGTCGCGAGCATCGGCGACTACGCCGCCGAACTGAAGCGCCTCGGCGCGCTGGTGACCGAGTCGGGCCTGAAGCTTTCCGCGATCGCGGTCTGCCCCGTCGGCGATCTTAAGTCGGTGCTGCCGGCAGGAGAGCGTCCGCCCGCGCCGCCACTCGATGTCCTGTACGCGGCCGCGCGTGCGGCTTTCCCCGGCGTCGAACTGGGCGGCGGGATGCTCTCGTTCTTCACCGAGCTGAACCGCAAGAGGCCACCGGCCGAGCTGCTCGACTTCGTGGTCAACACCACCTGCCCCATCGTGCACGCGGCCGACGATCGCGCGGTGATGGAAACGCTCGCGGCGCTGCCCTATCAGGTCGAGACCGCGCGCACCTTCATCGGCCATGCACTGCATCGCGTCGGCCCGAGCGCCATCGGCTGCCGCGACAATCCGCACGGCGCCACCTTCACGCCGAACCCGGCCAACGAGCGCGTCTGCCTCGCGCAGGCCGACCCGCGCACGCGCGCGCTGTTCGGTGCGGCATGGACACTGGGCTATGTGGCAACGCTGGCGCGCACCACGGTAGACGCGGTGACGTTCGGGGCGCCCACGGGTCCGCTGGGATTCATCCATTGCGCCGCGAATGCGCCACAGCCCTGGTTCGAGAAGACACCGGGCGCGCAGGTGTATCCCGCGTTCCACGTGCTCACCGGCCTCGCCCGCAGCGCCGGCTGCCGACAGATGACGGCCACGTCGTCGGACCACACGAAGGTAGAAACGCTGGCGTGGAAGGCGAAGGGTGGAACCGTGTTGTGGATCGCAAATCTGACGGCCAACGACCAGGCTGTTGCGCTATCGGGCCTGCGTGGCGAAGCGTTCGTCTCGATCCTGGACGAGGCCAGCTTCGTCGAAGCCGCCACCGATCCGGCGGGCTTTCAGGAAAGGTGGAAGCTACTGCCCGCGACCGCAAAGCTGCGGCTGGGCGCCTATGCCGTGGCGGTGGTGAGTGTGAACGACTGAGGTGACGCCCACCCCCAGGCTGCGCTGCGCTTCGCCTTCCCCCTCAGGAGGGGGCGCCCCGTTCCTCGGGGAACCCTGCGGACGGGGCCCCTCCGTTTCAGACGCCCCTCCGTTCAGCACCTCCGGGCTGCGCTGCGCCTTCCCCCTCGAGGGGGCGTCCCGTCTCCCTCGGGGGACCCTGTGGACGGGGCCGCTCCGCTTCTGAGGTTGCTTCGTTCAGGCTTTGGCGGCGCCGGCGGGATCCGCCGGTGGCACCGCCACGAACCCCTGCTGGTAAGTCGCCACGCCCTCGGGAATGGTGACCCAGGGCAGTTTCGACTGCACCCAGATGTGCCGGTCGATCCTGAACCAGCGCGGGTCATCGAAGGTTCCCGCGGCGATGGTCCGGATGCCGGGCCGGATCTCGGCGGTGTGGCAGAGGGTGGTTCCGCATTTGCCGCAGAACGCCATGCGCAGCCAGCGGCCGCTCACGTCGGAGCGATGCTCGCACTCGACCAGTTGCCCCTGGGTGATCTCCACCGCCGGCTCGGGAAAGCTGGCCATGACCGCGAAGGCGCTCGCCAGCCGACGCTGGCAATAGGTGCAATGGCAGACCGTGCCCAGCGTTGGTTGCCCATGAACACGGTAGCGCACGGTGCCGCATACGCAGCCACCGGTGTGAGTATCGGTCATCGTCGACTCCGGGTGGGCGCCATTGGCATCGGCCGCGAGACGTCGCTAGCCATGGCGCAAGTGCATCGAAACATACAAGGCCGCTCCCGCGCAACCAAAGCAAGCGAGCATCCACCAGACTACCAGTGGCTTGCTGGGCAACCAGAGAGCGAGCGGACCCAGACCGAACAGGACGACACTCCAGCCCATCGCGATCGCGGACGCGCCGTCGAGCGAGACCTCCGCTCCTCCCGATTTGGTGGTGCTGCCGTAGTAGTGCTCGGTCAGGATCGCCATGACACCGAGCCCGATGAGTGTGAGGCTGATCAACGACGCCAGCAGCCGCGGCACCAGCATTTGGTTCGAGCGGTTGGCATCAATCATGGCTCAGTGCTGCTGCTTCGCCAGCATCAACGCCTACCAGGGTAAGAACTCGACGCCATACTTTGCGGCGATCGCCTTTGCTTCATCGGAGGCCCTGGTCGTCGGGCTGCCGGTGTCGAGCATCGAGACCTCGGCGATCATCGCGTCGAACACGCCCCCGGGCGAGCTGATGATGATCTGGCGCCCCACTTCGGGCCCGGCGCACACGAACCCGTGTGCCGTTCCGCGCGGGACGAATACCACGTCGCCAGGGCCCAGCTTCAACACCTTTCCGTCGAGGCGAAAATCGTAGTGCCCTTCGCAGATGATGAAGGTCTCGTCGTAGGTCGGATGCCGATGGTAGCCAGCGCCTGATTCAGGCGGCTCGATCGCATCGCAAACGGTATACGCATTCCAATCCTCGCTGGCAGTCGTCTTGAACGTCATGGTCATCCGGCCGAGCTTGAAGGTCCTGCCTTCCCCCGGCGGGAAGTGTCTTGGTTGCATTGCGCCTGACATGCTCATCTCCGATTCTTGGTGTCTCTGCAGGACTTGGATTGTGGCAGCTGCCGTGCCGCGTATGGCATCCATGACGCGTGGCGACAAGCTTCGGACGCCGGCAACACTTTATTGGAAGAGTTGGCCGCCGACCCTGAGTGCATCGAGTCTGGGGACAAGATCGATGTTGTGCGCTCCGCATCGAGCGCCCCGTGCCACACGTATGACTGACGAAAGTCGTGGATGACGGAACCGGATTCGAGAACGAGATCGCCTGGCAGCCGGTCGGTGCGGCGCATCGATGTGACCGCTGGCGAGCGGTGGATGCGGAAAGCCACGCGCCGCTGCGCCCACGTTGTCACGCGACTATTTCAGCGAGGCTGCGACCCCTTGGATCGCCGGCATCGCAATGTCCAGCGCCCGCGCGAATCGCGCGAACATCTCCTGCAGTTCCGCCTCGACGATGATCAGTGGCGGGCAGAAGCCGATGGTATCGCCCAGTGCACGAATGATCAGCCCCTGGTCTTGTGCGGCCTTCGCGATGATGGCTCCGATGCCGAGCTTTCGGTCAAACGGCACGCGCGTGGCCTTGTCGCTCACGAACTCGATGGCACCGATGAGGCCGATACCGCGGACCTCGCCGACAAACGGATGATCCGCGAAGCGACGCAGTCCGGCCTGGAAGCCGGGCATGATCGCGCGAACATGATCGACGATGCGTCGCTCTTGGTAGATCTTCAGCGTTTCCAATGCGACGGCGGCCGGCACCGGATGGTTCGAATACGTGTAGCCGTGAGCGAACTGACCGATCTTGTCGCTCTGGTTCAGGAAGGCCTGATACAGCTTGTCGTTGATCACCGTGGCGGAGATCGGCACGTAGGCCGACGACAGCGCCTTGGCCATCGTCATGATGTCGGGTTGCATGCCGAAGGTTTCGCTGCCGAACATGCAACCGGTGCGGCCGAAGCCGCAGATGACTTCGTCGGCAATCAACAACACATCGTACTTTTTCAGGACCAGCTGGATCTTTTCGAAGTAGGTGCGCGGCGGAATGATCACGCCGCCGGCGCCCTGCAACGGTTCGGCGATGAATGCGGCGACGGTTTCCGGATCCTCGCGCAGGATCTGCGCTTCGAGGCTTTCCGCGAGACGGGTGGCAAACTGCTCCTCGGTTTCACCCGGCTTGCCGTAACGGTAGTGGTGCGGGCAGTCGGCATGCCGGATATTGGCGATGGGCAGATCGAAATCGCGGTGGTTGTCGGGCAATCCGGTCAGGCTCGCGGTCGCGACCGTAACGCCGTGATAGCCGCGCATGCGGGAGATGATCTTCTTCTTGCGATGCTGTCCCAGCGCGTTGCGGTAATACCACACCATCTTTATCGCGGTGTCGTTGGCTTCCGATCCCGAGTTGTTGAAGAACACTTTCGACATCTCGAGCGGAAGCATGCCCAGCAGTTTCTCGGCCAGCTCGATGCCGACGTCGTGGGATTTACTCGCGAACTGATGATAGTAGGGCAAGGTCGCCAGTTGGCGGGCGCCCGCATCCACGAGCCGCTGTTCGCTGAAGCCGAGCGACACGCACCATAGTCCTGCCAGGCCCTCGATGTATTCCTTGCCGTTGTCGTCGTAGACATGGACACCCTTGCCGCGCGTGATGACGAGCGGGCCGTGGGTCTCGTGACGGCGCAGGTGCGTATAGGGATGGAGGACGTTGGCGATGTCCCGGCTCTGGATGGTGGGTGCGGCTGAACTCATGGCAGGCTCCGTCAATGGCGATACGGTGAGGATACGCCGGCGCCGCGACCGGAGCGGTCACCATGCCGCCCATCCACCAAGGACCTGAATTCATTCCTGCTCTTCGATCACGAGCAGGCCCCTGGAATCCATCGTCACGGACTGCCCGGGCAGCACCACCGTGGTCGAGGAAGGCTCCTCGATCAGAGCCGGTCCGAGCGCGCGGAAGCCTGGCGCGAGAGACTTGCGCTGGTAGAGCGCACTCGCCTGCCGGCCGGCGGCGCCATGGTCCACGGATCGTGTCCTTGCCGATGGGGTATTTGCTTCTGGTGCTGCGTCGGGCGCGACCAGCGTCGGGCGAGGCGTGATCAATTCGGCCCGCAGATGAAAGCTCACGACTTCGGCGGCGGCACTCTCGAGCCGAAACGTGTAGGACTGCTCGTGCGCCTCGTGAAATGCCGCGAGCAGCGCATGCTCGTTCCATTCGTCCGGGTGACACGTCACGGATACCGTGTGCTCCTGACCCCGATAGCGCATCTCGACCGCATGAACGTGTCGCAGGTCCTCGGGACCGGCGCCGAAGTACTCGGCGGCCTCGTGCCGCATGTCCGCGAACATTGCCCGGCCCATCGTGATCGCCTCGGCGCCAGCCGCCTGCAGACGGGTTCGCTTCAGGTCTCGCCGCGGCGCCGAGACCAGCATCCCCCAGGCGGAAAACACGCCCGGATAGGGCGGGATCACGACGCGCCGCACACCCAGTTCCCGCGCCAGCCGGGCCGCGTGCATCGGGCCACCGCCGCCGCTGGCAACGAGCGTGAGATCGCGCGGATCATGGCCCCGTTGGATGGTGACGAGCTTGAGCGCGTTCAGCATGTTGGCTTCGGCGATGCGAATGACGGCGTTGGCGGCGGCGCCGACCGTGGTGCCGAGTCTGGTCGCGATCGATTCCATCGCGCGGACAGCGGCGTTCTGATCCAGCCGCAAAGAACCGTCTGCAAATGTGGCGGCGTCCAGCACGCCGGTGATGAGCTTCGCATCCGTGACCGTTGGCTCGACGCCACCGAATCCGTAGCACGCGGGACCAGGCGAAGCGCCAGCGCTGCCGGGCCCGACGCGCAGCGCCCCACCGTCATCGAACCAGGCGATGGAGCCACCGCCCGCGCCGATCTCCACGATATCCACCACCGGCATCTGCACGGGGTAACCTGGCCGCGTCCGGGTCCGCTCGAGGCGGTACTCGGTGGTGAGCCTGGGCATTCCTGCGTGCACGACCCCGCACTTGGCAGTGGTGCCGCCGATGTCCAGGTAGAGCACGTCGGGCTCATCGAGCCACTCGCCGATGGCAGCCGCGCCGCTGACGCCACCTGCCGGCCCGGATTCGATCAGCGAGAGTGGGTGCAGCCGTGCCCATTCGAAGCTGGCCATGCCACCATTGGACTGCATCGCAAAAAACGGGCGCCGAAATCCGCGGCTGGCAAGGGCTGTCTCGAGTCGATCGAAGTATCGGTCCACGACCGGCATCACGTAGGCATTCAACACCGTTGTGCTGGTCCGCTCGTACTCACGCCATTGGCGGGAGATCTCGTGACTCGCGGTCACCGCCACACCGGGGAGCCGGGCCCGCAAAGCGTTCGCGCACGCTTCTTCGTGGAGCGGATTGGCATAGCTGTTCAGAAAAGCGATGGCGACTGCTGCCACTCCCTCGCGCAGGCAAGCGGCGACGACGGCGTCCAGATCGGAGAGTTCGAGCGCCGCGAGGACATTGCCCCGCGTGTCCATCCGCTCGCGCACTTCCAGGCGCAGGCGACGCGGCACGAACGGCGCCGGCGAGGTCGCGTGGAGGTTGTAGAGGTCCGGACGATTGCCGCGCCCGATCTCGAGGACGTCACGGAATCCCGCGGTGGTCACGAGCGCCGTTTTCACGCCCTTGCGTTCGGTGATGGCGTTGATGACGGTGGTGCCGCCGTGAACCAGGCGGTCGATCCGATCCGGACTGATGACCCCCTGTTCCTGCCCGATCGTGATCGCGTTCAGGACACCTCTCGACGGATCGTCGGGTGTCGTCAGGGTCTTGGCGACCGAGATCCTGCCGCTGTCGGTGTCGTAGTGGACGAGGTCCGTGAAGGTGCCGCCGACATCGGTGGCGAGGTAGCTCATCGCGCCTGCTCCCTTCTCCCTCCGGGAGGGCTGGGGATGAGGGAAATCCGAGCGTTGATGGCGGGCTTGCGTTCTTGGGGGCCAGTCTTGTGACCCGGCGTGGCCGCTGCCAGGCCGTACTCTCGCTCGGCAGCGGCAACGTCGACGTAGCCGTCGGCGATGTCTTCGCGTATCTGCGCCGGCGGACGTTGTTCGGGAGAGCCCCAACCGCCGCCGCCGCCCGTCACGAGCCGCACGCGATCACCAGGATGTAGTGCGTGGTGGGCCGTGCGCGCCAGTCTGGTCGTGGTGCCATCCGGCCGGATGACCTCGATGTAGTTCAGGGATCCGTCCCGTCCGCCATCGAGACCCCACGGCCGCGTTCTCGATCGCCCGTAGCTCGCATAGAGATACGATGCTTCCGCCAGAACTTCATACTCCCGCACCACCCCGAAACCGCCGCGCCACCTTCCCGCGCCCGACCCGTCTTCGACGTTGAGCGCATGGCGGACGATGCGCAGCGGAAACTTCGCCTCCAGCAGTTCGGCCGGGTAGTTGAAGGTATCGCCATCGGTCACCGCGATCAACGCGTTGGCACCGTCGCGATGAGCGGTGGCGCCCCAACCGCCATGTTGCGGTTCGATGTGCACGAACTGCCCGCCCCCGTCCGGCAACTCGCCGCAGAAGTAGGTGGCGCACAGGCTCGTGTAGCTGCCGGCGGAGAAGCGTTCCGGCGCTATCGGCGCCAGGGCCTTCCATGCCAGTTCGGATGCCTGCGCCGAGCCCTCGTAGTACCAGCCGGTGGGACTGGGCTTCACCGCGCTGAACACGGTTCCGTCTGGAACGATCACCCGGACCGGGCGGAACCAGCCGTCGTTCGACGGCGCCTGCGGCGCCACCATCGCCTTGAAGATCGTCTTGACCGCCGAATGCAGGGCGCCGCGGGAGCAGTTGATCGGCGCTGCCCGAGCCGGTGCCGAGCCGGTGTAGTCGAAGGTCATCGTGTCGCCGGCTATGGTCACGACGAGGTTGACCGGGATCAGGTCGTCGCTGCGGCCGTCGCCGTCGATGAAATCGGATGCGCTATAGCGCCCGTCGGGCAGCGCGAGCACCGCCGCCCGTGCCTGCCGTTCGCTCGAGGCGAGAATGTCGTCGAACACGGTGGTGAGCGTTGCGCGGCCGTACTTTGCGCAGATCTCCTGGATCCGCCGCTCGGCGATGCGGGCGGCCGCGAGTTGCGCATTGAGATCGCCCAGGGCGAGTTCCGGCAGGCGCACGTTCTCCCGAATGATCGCAACGATATCCGGTAGCAACCGATCCTCGCGCATGACGCGCACGCCAGGCAAACGCAGGCCTTCCTGGAACATCGTCGTGGCGTCGGCGGGAAGGCTTCCGGGCACCGCACCGCCCACGTCGAGCCAGTGCGCCACCGTGATCGCATAGCCGACCGGCACAACCCCGTCGTACATCGGGCGCACGACGGCGAAATCGCACCCGTGGGTACCGCCCTGGTAGGGGTCATTGGTCATGAACACGTCACCGGGCGCCATGCCCGGCCCGAACCGTTCATGCATGGCGCGAACCTGGTTCGCGAAAGTGCCCGTGAACAACGTGATGCCGTTGGTTTGTGCAATCAGATCGCCGTCGAGCTTGCAGATACCGCAGGCGAAATCGAGCACTTCGTAGACCACCGGGCTCATGCTGCAGCGGGCGAGCACGATGCCCATTTCATCCACGATCGCCAGCAGCTTTCCTTGCAGTATCTCGTGGGTCACCGCGTCGACGGCGGACCCGCGGGCAACGTCAGACGCCTTCATCGCGCTCACCGCACGCCCGATCGGAGTCGATCGACGAATATCGCGGCGATGATGACGCACCCGAGAATGATCTGCTGGATGTAGCCGTCGATCCGGGCGAGGCCCATGCCATTGGAGAGCGCGGTCACGAACAGTGCGCCCAGCGCCGCCGCATAGGCGCTGCCCACGCCGCCGCGCAGGCTGACGCCGCCGATCACCGCCGCCGCGATGCTTTGCAGCGTGACGTTGCCGCCGAGATTGGGCTCGCCCGATCCGGTGCGCGCCGTCAGCATCAGGGCGCCGATCGCCGCGAGCACCGAGCAAACGACATAGGCCATCGTGAGATAGCGCCTGCTCGGCAGGCCTGCGAGTGCCGCCGCACGGGGATTGCCGCCGATCAGGCACAACGACCGGCCGAACACCGTCCAGTTCAACATCAGGTGGATACCGATCAACACCACGATCGCGATGACGACGGGCGCGGGCACGCCCAGTATCGTGCCGCTATACATCAGTTCGCTGAATTCCTTCGGCACATCGAACACCGGCCGGCCATCGGAGATGGTGGTGGCGATCCCGAAACAGATGTTGAAACTGCCGAGCGTGGTGACGAACGCGTTCACCCGCAACACCGATATGCAGATGCCATTGAACAGTCCTACGGCGATGCCGATGCCCAGGGCGGTCAGGACGCCCATGACGAGCGCGAGCGGCAGGTTGGCCGGATTGGCGGCCACCATTCCGGTCATCACCAGTGCCGCCGCAACGCTGACCGTGGAGACGCAGGTGCCCAGAGAGAGATCGAAGCCGCGAGTCAGGATGACGACCATCTGCGCGGTCGCGAACACGGCGATGTAGCTGGTTTGCTGGACGATGTTGAGCAGGTTGCCCGGCGACAGCACCAGCGGCTCGACGATGGCGAAGCCCGCCTCCATCACGACGAGGGCGACGATCAGTCCGTAGCGCGCCATGAAGCCGGCCACCGCCCGGCCGGTACCGACGCCCGCGGCGCGTGCCGCCGGCTCAGACATCGCGGACTCCCGCGTCGCGAAGAACACGCAGCGTCGGCGCAGGCGCGGAATCGGCCCTGCATCCGCACACACCCGCTTGCGACTCAGCTCTCGCGCGCATCCCGGGTTCGTCTCTTGGCGAGTTGGTCGAGAGCCACTGCCGCCACCACGATGACGCCCATGAAGATCGTCTGGATCTTGCTGTTGATCTTGAGCAGGTTCATCGCGTTGGTCAGGATGGAAAGAAACAAGGCGGACAAGGCGACCATCTCCACCCGGCCGACGCCGCCTCGCAGGCTCACGCCCGCGATCACGCCAGCCGCGATGCTTTCCAGCATCAGGTTCCCGCTCATCGTGGCTTGACCGGAACCCAGGCGCGCGGTGAGCAACAGGCTGGTCAGGGAGGCGAGCATCCCGCACAAGGTGTAGGCGAGGATCAGATAGAAATTTGTATTCACCCCCGACACCATCGCCGCCTGCACATTGCCGCCGATCGCGTGGATATAGCGACCCACCGTGGTCTGCCGCTGCATGACCCAGACCAGGACCAGAATGAACAGGCTGACGTAGACCGGCATCGGGAGACCGAACCAGATGGCGCGGCCGAAATCCTTCACGAAGGTGTCGGGCATGCCATACACCGGGATGCCGTTGGTGAGCAGCAGTGCCACCCCGGTCGCGATGGAACTGGTGCCCAGGGTCACCATGAAGGGCGAAATCCGCAGCAACGCGACGCAGGCGCCGTTGATCAGTCCGGTGATGAATCCGCAGGCCATGCCGGCCGCGATGCCGGCCGCGATGGCCATCGGAATCTCATCGGGCGAGGCTTCGAGCATCACCGCCATGACCTTGGCTGTGACGACGCTGGTGAGGGCGATGACCGCGCCGACCGACAGATCGAAGCCCCCCACGACCAGGACCAGCATCTGGCCGGACGCAACGATCATCAGCGCGGACGAATTGCGCAGCACGTTGAAGACGTTGAACATGCCCATGAAGCGCGGCTCGAACAGCACCAGCAACACGATGAGCACGATCAGGAGCGCGGGCAGGAAACCTACGTGCCGCAGGGCACGACCGAGCGCGGCAGCGCCTCCCTTCGCTGCCGGCGATGCGCCGAGTGCGGCGGATGTCATGGCGCGAGCTTCATGCGACGGTGGCGCCCGCCGGGACCGGCGCCGCCTGTCTGGCCGGCGCCGTCTGGTTTTCGTCACGAAAGAAGCAGGCCAGCACGGCCTGTTCGTTGATCTGCGCGCCGGTCAATTCGGCAACCATCTGCGCATGGTGCATCACATAAACCCGGTTCGAGAGATGCAGCACTTCCGGCAACTCGGACGACACGAGAATGATTGCCGCACCCATCTCGAGCAGGGTTTTCATCAGTTCGTAGATTTCGAGCTTCGCGCCGACATCGATGCCGACCGTGGGCTCGTCGAACAGAAAGACCTTGATGTCCCGGGCCAGGCCGCGGCCGAGCACGACTTTCTGGCGATTGCCGCCCGAGAGCCTGCCCACGGCGGGTTCGATCTGCGCCGGACGCAACCTGAGCCGGTCGACGATGTCTTGGACGGTTTGTCTCTCCTCGTTGCGCCGAAGCAGTTGGCCGCGGGCGAAACCCGGCAGATCCAGAGCGGCCATCGACACGTTCTCGCGTATCGGGCGCGCCAGCGCGAGGCCTTCCGCCACGCGGTCGGAGGGAAAGTAGCAAACGCCGGCACGCAGCATCGACGCGGGGTCGAACGACGTCGTTTCCTTGCCGAACAGCCGGACCGTCCCGGCGGCAATGGGAACGAGCCCGAAGACGGCGCGAATGAGTTCCGATTTGCCGCAACCGACCAGCCCGGCAATACCCGTGATCTCGCCGGCGCGCGCATGGAAGCTCACGTCTCTCACGATGCCGGACGCCAGCGTGAGATTGCTCACCTCGAGCAGCGTTTCGGCCGGACGGTGATCGACCTGCGGGAACAGCACGTCGATCTTGCGCCCCGCCATGAGCTCCACCAGTTCGGTGTCGGAAATGGCGTCGGCCATCACCGTGGCTATCTTCCGGCCGTCGCGCAGGACACTGATGCGGTCGGCGATCTGCTTGATTTCACCCATCCGGTGGGAGACGTAGATGATCCCCACGCCCTGTGCCCGCAGGCGGTCGATCAGCGCGAACAGCTTGATCGTTTCGGCCTCGGTAAGCGAAGCGGTCGGCTCGTCGAGGATCAGCAGCCGCACGTCGGTGAGCAGAGCCTTCGCGATCTCCACCATCTGTTGGTGAGCACGCGATAGCGTGACGACCTTGCGTGCCGGGTCGAGGTTGAAACCGAGCTCCGCGATCACTTCGCGCGCTTTGGAACTCATCGCGCGCTTGTTCAAGAACGAGAATCTGGCGCGCTCGCGACCGAGAAACAGGTTCTCGCCGACCGTCATTTCCGGGACCAGGCTGAACTCCTGAAAGACCGGACTGATCCCCATCACGCGTGCCTGATGGGGCGTGAGATGCCGGCGCTCACGCCCCTGATACAGAAACCGGCCCTGGTCGGGCGAGAAGGTGCCGGCGATGACGTTGATCAAGGTGGACTTGCCCGCACCGTTTTCGCCGAACAGGACGTGCACTTCGCCATGACGCAGATCGAAGTCGACGTTGTCGAGCGCGAGGACGCCGGGAAACCGCTTCGAGATGCCGGTGAGTTCCAGCAGATTGCCGCTCGGTTCGCTCATGTAATCAGGTAACGATGACTCGAAATTGCGCCCGTCCTCCGCCACTGCGCCTCAAGCGGAGGCGGCGGATGACGGGCGCCTTTCAGGTCACTTGGCCGAAACGGAGTACACCGGCTTCCAGGTGGCGGGCGCCAGCACCAGACTCATGTTGATCTTGCTCTGGTTGGCCTTGGCGACCATGTCGGGAATCGGCTTGACGTACTTCATCAACGGCTTCTTCTCGAGGGCGCGCACTGCCATGTCGATCGCGACCCGGCCTTCGAGCACCGGATACTGCGTGGCGAAGCCCATGATCTCGCCCTTGTTGAGAGCGTCGAGCATCGCCTGGTTCTCGTAGGACGACATGATCATGATGTCCTTCTGGCGACCGATCTCGGCAACCGCGCCGATCGCGGCTTCGGCGGTGGGTGCCGTGCCCCAGATGACGTTCATGTCCGGATAGGCCTGCAGCGAGTCCTGGACCAGTTTCAGCTGAACGGCTACGCCGCTGTCGCCGAATTTTTCGTCGAGCAGCTTGACGCTGGTGCCCTTGATCGAGGCCTTGAACCCGTCGTTGAACTTCTCGGCCCAGCCTGACCCTGCCGGTCCCGGGAAGGTGACGGCCTGGGCGGCCTTGCCCTTCAGGCTTTTCACCAGGTAATCCCCGGTCTGATGTCCCATCGTGTCGAACTCGACGAACATCTTCGCGGTGGTCTCGGCCTTGTCGACGGGATTCACGGTACTGATCACCGGCTTGCCCTTCGCGATGCCTTCCTTGAACTTTTGCGACAGGCCCGCTTCCGAAATGGCACCCACCACGATGGCGTCGAAGCCGGACGCCATGCAATCGTCGAACTGCGAGAGTTGCTTGGGCAGATTCTCGTATCCGCCCGCCTCGTACAACGTCATGTTGACGCCCATGCGTTTGGATTCCTCGACGATGCCGTATGCAACCGCCACCCAGAAGCTGTCTTTCATGTGCGGGAACAGCACGCAGATCTTCCAGGGTTTCGCCGCCTTGGGCAGCGGCGAGTAGTCCACCAGCACGTTCTTGCCCGACGAGGCGTCGAACACCTTGATCGGCCACCACTTGTTGTCGGCCATCGCCTGCCCGCCCGCCAGCAGCGCCAAACCCAGCGCAGCACCAGCCCACCGCTTCATCGTCTGCATGTTGAATCTCTCCCTAGATACGTGCGTTGCGACGGCAACGCCGATACTGGCGTACGCCGACACGTTGTCGACATTCACGCCCACCGCTCACTGGCTTGCACTCGAACAAAACCTTCCGCGACATCGGTTGGCCCGCGATTTCCTGGTGCAACTCCGCTGCCAGCATTCCTCACCCCTTCGATTGCAGACAAACTGTTGAACAGATACGCGATGCTCCGATCGCCGGTCGAAGCTTCACATCGGCGGATGAGTCATGCAAGTGCACCGGCAACGCCGCCGCCCCAGGAGCGTGCGCATCGCGCCGCGCGGCGAATCGTCGCCGTCACGTTCGAGTGAGCACGTAAGTGCCGTAAGGATCGAGCTTCGCCACCCAGCCCGGCTCGACCACGATGGACGTGGTTTCCTCTTCGATCACGGCAGGGCCGGTGACGACGTTGCCAGCGAGCATCTTCGCGCCATCGTAGATCGGTGTCGGCACTCGCCGAATGCCGCCGTCGAACGCGAACACGACGGCGCGTTCGTGGTCTTTCGCGGCCGATGCATCCGCCCCGCCCTGGGCATATCGCGGCGGATTCAGCTTGGGCACCCTGCCGAACACAGTGCTTTCGATGTTGACCACTTCGGCCAGGCTCTCCGGTTCGTCATAGGTGAACAACTGCTTGTGCAGGCGGTCGAGCCGGGCGCGAATCTCCGGAAACGTGGCGGCGGAGATTTCCATGGACCCGAGTTCGACCGTGCATTCGTGGACTTGCCCGACGTAGCGCAGGTCCATGCTGCGTTCGATGCCGATGTCGGCATCGGCAAAGCCCTCGGCGCGCAGAGCGTCGTTCGCGTCCCGCTCCATGCTCGCGTAGAGATCTCGAATCGCGGAGAAGTCCGCGCGTTCGTCCAGGCGCATGGGGCAGGCCGACATGTAGTTGTACTTGACGTCGGAGATGATCTGACCGAAAGCGCATAGCCCCGAGGCAAGCTTGGGGACGAGTACCTGCCGAATACCCATTTCGGCGGCGAGGGCCGTGATGTGCAGCGGTCCGGCGCCACCGGCGCCGACCAGGGCGAAATCGCGCGGATCATGGCCGCGCTCGATGGAGACGCGTCGCATGCCCCCCACCATGTTGTTGTTGACGATTCTGAAGATGCCGTACGCCGCTGCGTCCACGGTCATATCGAACGGGCCCGCCACCCGCGCCTGAATGGCGTCGACCGCTGCCTGATGGTCGAGCTTCAGCCTGCCTCGCAATAGATATTTCGGATGCAGGTAGCCGAGCACCACGTTGGCGTCGGTCACGGTAGGTTCCCGTCCGCCCCGGCCGTAGCAGGCCGGTCCTGGCACCGCACCCGCACTTTGCGGCCCCACCAGCAGCAGTCCACTCTTGTCGATCCAGGCAATCGATCCGCCGCCGGCGCCCAGGGTTTCGACCTGGATCATCGGGACACCGATGCGATAGCGCAGGAAATCGATGTTCTTGCTGATGTTCGTTCGACCACCCTGGGTCAGGGTGATGTCGAATGATGTCCCGCCCATGTCGACCGTGATGATGTTGTCGATGCCCAGGGGTTTGGCGAAGTACAAGCCGGCCTGCGGCGCCGACGCGGGGCCGGAGTTGACGGCGTACACGGCCTTTTGTGCCATCGCCCGCCCGGTGGCCATGCCGCCGTTCGACTGGAAATACTGTACCGGGGTACGCAAGCCGCGCTTGCGCATGTAGGCGTCGATCCCGGACACATAACCCTGGAGCACCGGGCCGAGATAGCCGTTGAGGATGGCCGTCGAGGTGCGCGTGTACTCGCGCATCTGCGGGAACACCTCCGACCCGATGGACAGGAAAACGCCGGGCAGCATCTCGCGCGCGATTTCCGCCGCGCGATGCTCGTGGGACCGGTCGAGCACCGACCACACGAAGGAGATCACGACCGCCTGCACAGCTTCCCTGCGGAACAGTTCGCAAGCGGCGCGCACGTCCTCCTCGTGGAGCGCAATGTGCACCTTGCCATCCGACCGGATACGTTCGCGCACGGGTGCTCGAAGGTAGCGGGGCACGAGCATTCGGGCCGGCGGGTACTTGGCGTCGTACCGGTGGCCGTCTTCCTTGTGACCGAGCCGGATCTCGATGGAGTCCTCGTGTCCCGCGGTGCAGATCAATCCGACCTTGACACCCTTGAACTGGATCAACGCATTCAGGGCGATGGTCGTGCCGTTGATGCAAAGGTCGGTGTCGGCGAGGATGTCTGCCACCGAGCGGCCCACCGCAGCGCTGATCTGCTGCAACCCGGCGTCGATGGCCTGGGTGCCGTCGTCGGGCGTCGAGGTGGATTTGAACAGGCGGATGTTGCCTTCGTTGTCCGAAAAAACGAAATCGGTGAAGGTACCGCCGGCATCGATGCCGAGTCTGTATTTGCTGGCCATGCTGTCCTTGAGTGCCGGAAGTTCCTGCGCTGCGGTTCGGAATCAGGCCGCCGCGTGTTCGCTGCGCAGCCTGGTCGTCGCCTCTTCATCCGGCGTGAGCGTCCCGGGTTTCATCACCACGCCGTATTCGGCCCGCGCACCGATGACGGACACGATCCCGTTGCGAACGTCGTCGGCCACGCATTCCACCGAGCGCTCGAACGGATCACCATAGCCGCCGCCGCCGGGATTGTGATTGGCCGCGCGTTCGCCCGGCTTGATCGTGATGACGACGTTGTCCCGGTAGACCTTCTCACCCGCGGCGGTGTGAACCACCAGCCGCCCCACCTTGGCGTCGTTCAGTTCGCTATGCGCGCCGGCTGCGCCCAGGGCCGGAAAACGCCGGCCTTCGCCGAAGGTGATCACCGTCATCTCGTGATCGAGAGGCTCGACCTCCCATACCGTGCCGGAACCGCCCCGGTACTTGCCGGCGCCGCCGCTGTCGGTCATGAGCGAGTAGCGGTGGATGATGATCGGATAGGAATGTTCGAGCACTTCGATGTCGCCGGAGGTGAGGGCGCCGAAACAGCATTGCGGCCCGCAGGCGTGCCAGCCGTCCATGAAGCCCGTGGCGCCAGCGCCGGAGATGATGCTCGCGAGGATCATGCTCACATACTCCTCGTTGTTGCGGTTGTCGCGGCCCGCGATGTTCACGCCGTTCGCGTGGCCCCACGACGCCACGGCGCGGTCCGGCGCCGCCTTCTCGAGCGCCTTGCGCACGGCGTCGGCCAGGGTCTCCATCGGGGTGGTGGTGCAGTTCACGGAGGGCGCCGGTTCGACGGCGTTGCATAACGTTCCCTTGGGTCCGAGGTCGAGTTCGACGCAGCGGTAGAGACCCTCGTTGTACGGCGGATCCACCTGGGCGAACATCATGAGGCCGAGATAGACCCCGGAAACGGAATTGCCGGCGTACGAATTGATGAAGTAGGGAATCTGCGGCGGACTATCGATCGCGATCTTGCACGTGTCGCCGCGGATCTCCACTCGCGCCTTGATCTCGAGGTCGCCGTAGCCGTGCCCCGCGTCCTCGACCAGGGCGCTGTCCTCGTACACGCCGTCCGGCAGGGAACCGATCAGTGCGCGCATCTGGCGGTCGGCCATGTCCATCAACTCGTCGATGCAATCGCGCACTGTCCGAACGCCGTACTTGTCGAGCAGCGCGATCAGGTTGCGTTCACCGACCTTCACGGCGCCATACTGGGCCCGGAGGTCGCCTTCCTGGTCGCGACGCGCCCGCATGTTGGAGAGCATGAAGTTGACGACGTCCTTGCGTTCCTTGCCGCGGTCCCAGAGCTTCACCGGCGGAATGTGCAGACCTTCCGCATAGAGATCCTTCGCGTCGGGGTTGTAGCCGGCCGGCACCGGGCCGCCGATGTCGGTGACGTGCCCCTTGCACACCGTCCAGAACACCAGTTCGCCGCGGTAGAAGACCGGGTTGTACATGCAGCAATCCAGAATATGGCTGCCCATGTAGCGAGGATCGTTGTGATAGATGACGTCACCTTCGTGCAGGTCGTCGCCGAAGAAACCGGCGACCGCCTTCATGGCCGGCATCAGCGACCCGAGATGGATGGGAATGTCCTGCCCTTGCAGGATCATCTCGGCGCGATGATCGAAGATGGCGTTGCTGTAGTCGTGCGCCGTGTTGAACACGCTCGACCGGGCGGTCTTCTCCAGCGTCAGTGTCATTTCGCGCTGCGTGGTTTCGAGCACGCCGCGCACGACGGACAGGGTGATACGGTCGACGTGTCTGCTCATGGTGTGCTCTCCCAAAAAGGCGCCGGGTCGAAAATGAAGCGACGGTCGACCCTTGCCAGCATCGATGACATTCTACGGGGTTGCCCGGCCCGCCGCGCGCAGCCGCCTCAAACCTCCCGGCTTCCGATTACTTCGCAATGGCCTGATACACCATCTGCTTGAACAGGTAGCGGTCGTAGCGCCGTGCGATTCCGGGCTATGCCTGGGTCATCAACACGCAGCAGGCGCACACCGTCGAGCTCACCGCCATTGATCAGCATCTGGAGAAACCGGGCGTAGTCCGACGCAGTGCCAACGCTACCCGCGCCGCCCGCATCGTTCTTTTGCGCCACCGTGACATCGAGCAGTTTGATCGGCGTCTTGGTTGCCGGATCGGTCGCGAAAGGTTGTGCGAGGCGGCCGAGCTTGCCCTCAGGCACGAAGAACGCCGAATCCGTCATGCCGAGCGGCGTGAACAGGCGTTGTTGCAGGAACTGGCTCAACGTCGTCCCGGAGATGGCTTCCACGATGCGCCCCAGCACGTCGGTCGACAGGCCGTATTCGAACGTCGTGCCCGGCTGGTGCGCCAACGGCACCTTTGCCAACCGCTCGATCTGCTCGGCGGGCGTCACGTCCTTCCAGTCCACTCCCTCCTTCGTGTACATCTCCCTGACCTTCTGATGGCTCGCCAACCAACCAGCGCGAGCAATGTGTGGGACCGTCGCTGCCTATGATGACGCGCAACGTGAAGTCGCCGGCGCCGCGCGGCCTTTATCGCGCAGCGTCTGGTGGGCTGCGGGGTTGGGCGTCATTGCGGTCGAAGTCACGGCGCGATGACCCGAAGGCGAGCGAAGTAGCTCTTGTAAGGCCTCGGGTCCCGGGTCAGCACGCTCAGGTTCGACACAGCCGCGTGCGCACCAATGAAGAAGTCGGGCAGTGGCTTCTGCTTCGACCCTCCGTTGCGCCGATACAGCGTGTAGGCGGCTGCGGTGAGAGAAGCGACTGCCCAGGGTAGCTGCGTTCGGGATGTGTCATACACATCGAGCAGCGAATCCAAGGCGCCGACATCCGGCCCCGGAATCAGTAGTTCGGAATAGATGACGATGTTGACGTGAAGCGGAGATCGCTCGCTACACGCTTGCAACTGCTCGGAAGCCCAGTCATGCCACGGGCTGGCTTCGTCGATGCAATCAACCCAGACGTTTGTGTCGACGAGCGTGCCGGCCGTGCCGTCGTAGCTGGCCAGACTAACGGCGGCCACGACGCGCAGCACCCCCGGCAGGTTCGTCACCTCGAATGAAGCCCATGATTTCGTCGGCGCCGAGTTGCTTGAACTCAGCGCCCAAGCTGCTCCGTACGCGGGCGGCGGCGGCCCGCAGCTTCGCCCGCCGGTCTTCTTTGACGCTGGTTCCCACCGGTGTGATGACGATCCTGCTCCCCTCAAGGCTGAAGGTAACCTCGCTGCCTGGGGTAACCCCGGCGGCCAGGCGGATATGCTTGGGGATGGTGACTTGTCCCTTCTCGGTAACCAGCATGATGGCCTCGCAGAGTAAGAATCCCGAGTAGGAATCCTACTTTGAAGAGTGGCAGTGCGCAACAGACACCGCATTCGACGACGCCTAACGACTACGCTGAGAGGCTCCCTCGACGCCGCAGGCGGACAGTCCGAACGAGCGTGATGCGGGACCTACCGATGCTTGAGAAAATCGTCGATCGTGAGGCCGATATCTTTGGCGATTTGCCGAAGGAGAGCTGGTGCGATATCACGACCCTGATGAAATGGCACTGTGGTGCTCTTGCCAGCGTTCGACTTCGTGGGCACGCAACTGTCGGAGTGCGACCAACAGATCAAGCTGCAGCTGCAAAGCTTGCAAACTCACGATGGCGACCCGGCGAAAGGCAAGATGCGCGGCCGCGCACGCGATGCGCCGAAGTCCGATCTGCGCACGCAACTGTTCAGAATGTGCGGCGTGGGCCTCACGCGCATCGACGGGATCGATGTCACCACCGTGCTGGCCGTGGTGTCCGAAGTCGGCACCGACATGTCACGCTTCCCGACGATCAAGAACTTCACCTCCTGGCTGGGCCTGTGCCCGGGCACCAAGATCACCGGGGGCAAGGTCATGAGTGGCAAGACCAAGCGAGTGGCCAACCGGGCAGCCCAGGCGTTACGCCTGGCCGCCGCCGCGCTACGCAGCAGCAAATCGGCTCTGGGTGCGTACTTCCGCCGAATGTGCTCACGAATGGACAAACCCAAGACCGTCACCGCCGCTGCTCACAAGTTGGCCCGGCTCATCTACACCATGCTCACCAAGGGCGAGGAGTACACCGACCAAGGCCAGGACTACTACGAGGAGCGCTATCGTGAACGCGCACTGCGGGCGCTGTCGCAACGCGCCGCCAAACTCGGCATGCAAATGGTCCCGATCGTTCAACCCGCCTGAAAAGCCCATTCATACTCAATCACTTGGAAGGAGTTTCTTGAGAGGCCGCATTCTCGCTAGACGATGATGCGCTGTTCTTCGCCTGCATACCTTCTGGTTCGTCAGCGGAATCTGTGGGTGAATTTAAGTCATTTCACCGGTGTTGAATGGTTCAGGAACCGGTGCAGCTTTCTGCAAGTAGCGTCGATGGCGTTCTGTTCAGTCTCGGAGATTCGCGGCCAGATCAGCGGCCCGCC
>JANXYG010000093.1 GCA_025350245.1 Betaproteobacteria bacterium | reverse complement strand
ATGCGGGTGTTGCAGTCGTTGTCGCAGCCGGTGGAGGTGGGGGCTGGGGCGCCGGTGGCCACGGGGGTGTCGATCGGGATCGCGCTGTATCCGGACGACGGGCAGAACCCGGAGGTGCTCATGAAGCGCGCCGGCCTGGCCATGTATCACGCCAAGGGCGCAGGCCGGAACAGCGCGCACTTCTTCGACGAGGGCATGAACATCCGCACCCGCGAACGCAGGGACAACGAGTCGAGCCTGCGCCGCGCGTTCGAACGTTTCGAGATCCTGCTGCACTATCAGCCGATCATCGATGCGCGCGCCGCGACGGTGACCGGCCTGGTGGCGCGGGTGTTCTGGGACCATGCCAGACACGGGCTGCTGCCGGCGCGCGAATTCCAGACCCTGGCGCGCGATACCGGGCTGGCCGTGCCGCTGGGCAACTGGGTGCTGCATACCGCTTGCATGCAGGTCCGTGCCTGGGACGCGAGCGGCCTGCCGCCACTGCGGCTCGCCGTTCTCGCCAGCCCCGCCCTGCTGGAGCGCGGCGATGTCGTGGCGTCGGTGCGCACCGCGCTCGCCGAGAGCGGTCTGCCACCCGAACGGTTGCTGGTCGGCATCCACACGCCGGCAACGCGCGCCGATCGCGACCGCACCGCCGCCACCATCGACGCGCTCGCGGCCTTGGGCGTGACGCTCGTGCTCGACGATTTCGGCGTCGGCGACCTGCATCCGTCGCTGGTGCTGGCGCAGCCGGTCAAGGCGGTGCGTTTTTCCGCGCCCGACAACGACAGCCGGACCAAAGGTGAGCGCGTCGTCGGCAGTGGATTGATCGGATTCGCGCGCGGTGCCGGGCTCGACGTGGTGGTCGACGCGGTGGCCGATCCGGCCGATGCGGCGGCTTGGCGGGATCGTGGTGCCGACCTTCTGATCGGTCCCGCGTTCGCCGACGCGGTGGCGGCCGAGGATGTGCCGGCCACGCTCGACCTGCTGGCGTTTCGCCGCCGATCCGGCACCTTGTTCGCCGACCGTGCCCGGCCGGATTCCTCACCCTGACCCGTACAATCCTGTCATCACCTCTTATCCGAGTCCCGTCCATGCCCGACCATTCCTACGGCTTCGGCACCTTGTGCCTGCACGCCGGCCAGATTCCGGATTCGACCACCGGCGCGCGTGCCGTGCCGATCTACCAGACCACGTCCTACGTGTTCGACTCCGCCGATCACGCCGCCAGCCTGTTCAACCTGCAGACCTTCGGCAATGTGTACTCGCGGCTGTCGAACCCGACCGTGGCCGTGTTCGAGGAGCGTATGGCCGCGCTGGAGAACGGCCGCGCGGCGCTGGCATTGGCGTCCGGCCAGGCGGCCCAGATGATCGCGCTGCTCACGTTGCTGCAGAACGGCGACGAGCTGGTATCGGCATCGACACTCTACGGCGGCACCTACTCGCAGTTCGAGGTCAACTTCCGTCGCATGGGCATCGACACCAGGTTCGTGCACCCCGACGATCCGGAAAACTTCCGCCGCGCGATCACGCCGAAGACCAAGGCGCTGTACGCCGAGACCATGGGCAATCCCGGCATCAATGTGCTCGACATCGAAGCCGTCGCCAACATCGCGCACGAGGCCGGCATACCCCTGGTGATCGACAACACCTTCGCATCGCCCTACCTGTGCCGGCCGATCGATTTCGGCGCCGACATCGTGGTGCACTCGGCCACCAAGTTCATCGGTGGCCACGGCACCACCATGGGTGGTGTCATCGTCGAGTCCGGCAAGTTCCCGTGGGACAACGGCAAGTTTCCCGAGATGACCGAACCCTCGCGCGGCTACCACGGCGTGCGCTTCCACGAGACCTTCGGCGACTTCGGCTTCACCATGAAATGCCGCATGGAAACGCTGCGCACGATGGGGCCGTGCCTGGCGCCCATCAACGCGTTCCTGCTGTTGCAGGGGCTGGAGACTTTGCACGTGCGCATGGACCGGCATGTTGCCAATGCGCAACGCGTCGCCGAGTTTCTCGAAGCGCATCCGCAGGTGTCGTGGGTCAGTTTTCCGAGCCTGCCGTCGAGCCGCTATCGCGAGCTTGCCGCCAAGTACCTGCCCAAGGGCACCGGCGCGATCATGACCTTCGGCATCAAGGGTGGGGTCGCGGCCGGCGTCCGGTTCATCGAGGCCTGCCAGTTTCTGTCGCACCTGGCCAACGTGGGCGATGCCAAGACCCTGGTGATCCATCCGGCGTCCACCACCCATCGGCAGTTGTCCGAGGACGAACAGCATCGGGCCGGCGTGTTTCCGGACATGATCCGGCTGTCGGTGGGCATCGAGGACATCGACGACATCCTGTGGGACATCGGCCAGGCGCTGGCGAAAGCCGCGGCTTGACCGATCCCGGCGAATCCGCCCGGCGCAGGCGCGGATGGTCGGGCACGCCTGACCGTGCGATGGCGCCGCGCCGACTCGGGCAAGCGCGGCGATGAACAGCATCGTGCTGTCGGTGGTGCTCACGCTGTTGATCCAGGCGATGGTGTCGATGGCCGTATTCACACCGCCGGTGCTGGCGCCGGTGGCCGCATCGGCGCTCGGCCTCGCGAACAGCAGCGTGGGTCTGTCGACCGCGATCATCTACCTCGGTGCGGCGCTGGCGGCACCGGTCAGTGCCGGTTTCATCGCGCGGTTGGGGCCGCTGCGCACCAGTCAGGTGTGCCTGCTGCTGGTTGCCCTGGGCATCGCGTCCATGGCCAGCGGTCAACCGCTGGCGGCGGCTGTCGGTGCGCTGCTGATCGGGTTCGGCTACGGGCCGGTCACGCCATCGTCGTCGGCCATCCTGAACGAACGCTCGCCGCCGCACTTGCGCGCCTTCATCTTCTCGCTCAAGCAGACCGGCGTGCCGGTCGGCGGTGTTCTGGCCGGCGCCCTAGTGCCGCTGATGATGCATGCCGTGGGCTGGCGCGCGGCGGCGCTCGCCGTGGCGGTGGCCTCGATCGTGCTGCTGGTGCTGGTGCAAGGCGCCCGTGGGGCAGTCGACGCCGGCCGCGATCGGTCCGCCACGATCAGAGGCATGCGCGTGCGCGAGCCGCTGCGCATGGTGTGGCGCCACCCCGATCTGCGGCGCATGGCCCTGGCTTCGTTCGCCTACTCCGGCATGCAGATGTGTCTGGGGTCGTATCTGGTGGTGCTGCTGCACGACGTGGCCGGTTTCTCGGTCACGGCGGCCGGCGCGGCGCTGTCGGTCGCGATGACCGGCGGCATCATCGGCCGCATCGGCTGGGGCATCGTGTGCGATCGCGGCGTTCCGCCGCGGATACTGCTCGGATCGCTCGGCATCGCCATGTCGCTGCTGGCGTTCACCATGCCGCTGATCGGCGCCGCGTGGCCCTGGCCCGCCGTGCTGGTGCTGGCGTTCTGTTTCGGCGCCACCGCGGTGGGCTGGAACGGCGTGCACCTGTCGGAGATTGCCCGGGTCGCGCAGGCCCAGGCAGCAGCCGCCACCGGCGGCACGCTCGCGATCACCTACACGGGAGTGGTGTTCATGCCGCTGCTGATCTGGGGTGCCGTGGCGCTGGGCCTGGGTTACGGCACTGGTTTCGTGCTGGTCGGACTGGTCACGTTGTCGCGGGGGTTGAGCTTCTTTCGCCGTTGATGGCGCGGTCAGGACGGCTCCGGGGCGTAGCCTACGATCGGTTTCCGGGGCGTCATCAGGCCGGACCGCAGGGCTTACCGGAACGTCGCCCTGGCGCTATCCTGAACAAGTGCCGACGGCACCGCACGAGCGTGGAGCAACACCAAGACCCGTGCTGGTGGCGAGATCACGCCGGTTCGTACCTTCGATGATGGTGGCGAGACCTGTCGCGAGCTCGAGATCGCCAATTCGGCCGGCGGGCTCAGCAATCGATCACGGGCAACGCTGTGCCGGGTGCCGGCCGGAGCCTGGCGATTGAAGGGAAGCTGACGCGCTGGCGTTCGCGCCGCGTCGAGCGCTCGCGGGGCCGGCTGGTTACGCTGGCCGCACCATCGCCCCGGGCGCGATCACGCCACCGGTTCGCAGCTCGGCATAGATGCCGAGGTCGCGATGGCCGAAGTGCTGTTCGATCTCGGCGGGCACATCGCGGTCGCGAATGGCGGTTGCCGGGTTCACGCTGGTTGCCGGGCAGCGCTGGGTGCGCAGCACCACCTTCGCGCGCGCATCGCCGATCATGATGTCGCAGCCGAGCCAGTCGAACTCCTCCCATGGGCGCTCGCCGTCGAAGTAGATGTTGGCCCGAAAACGCAACGGATCGGTCAGGGCGCCGGTGGCGGCTTCCAGCGCCTGCACCGACTTAAGGTTGATGAGCGACACCGCGTTCATCATCGATTCGGAAACCACGCTCACGTCGGTGAAGCGATGGCCGGGGCGCGACACGACCTCGGGCTTGCCGTCGCCCACCGCGTCCCACAGGTAGTCGGTGAAGAAGGCTTCGACCTGCTCACGGCCGGCGGCGGTTTCCAGGCTGGCGGAGAAGGCGTCGACCTCGTCCCCCTCGACATGCAGCACCGCGCCGGCGTCGACGAAGCGCGTGCGCAGCAGCGCCAGGCGCTCGTGCAGCATCAGCATCAGGAAGTCGGTCTTGGGCATCGGCTTCGGATGGAGGCGGTCGACCTGCGCGACGCCGTTGGTGATGGCCCAGGCGCGGTCCATCGGGAAACCCTGGCCGGCGAACAGTGTCACCGACGACAGCAGTTCCGGGCTGAGGCCTTTGAACGGATAGCGGTAAAGCTTCTCGATCGGTCCGCTCACGTGCGGTGTCCTCCGGTCATGGCAACGCGCAAACTCTGACGATAGCCGGATTGGCGGGCGCATTGAATGGCCGCACTGCGACGGTGCGGCGCCATATTGGTGTGCTAATCCATAGGGCGCAACACCTGCCCGACGAACCGGCGTGCACGCTCGGTACCGGGGCTGGCGAAAAACGCCGCCGACGGCGCCACCTCGACGATCCGGCCCTGGTCCATGAACACGACCCGGTCGGCGACGTCGCGCGCGAACCCCATCTCGTGGGTCACGACCATCATCGTCATGCCCTCGCGGGCGAGATCGCGCATCACCTTCAGCACTTCGCCGATCATCTCCGGATCGAGCGCGCTGGTCGGTTCATCGAACAGCATCGCTCGCGGCTGCATCGCCAGCGCCCGGGCGATGGCGACGCGCTGTTGCTGGCCACCGGAAAGCTGCGACGGATAGGCGTTTGCCTTGGTTGCCAACCCGACGCGTTCGAGCAGCGCCATCGCGGCATCGCGCGCCTCGCCCGGCGAACGCCTCGAGACTTGCACCGGTGCCAGGGTGATGTTGGCCAGAACCGTCAGGTGCGGGAACAGATTGAACTGCTGGAATACGAAGCCGATGCGGGACCGCAGGCGGTTGATGTCGGCCCCCGCGGCGTGGATGTCCTCGCCCTCGAAGCGGATGCTGCCGCTGTCGATCTCCTCGAGCCGGTTCAGGGTGCGGATGAGCGTGGACTTGCCCGAGCCCGAGGGCCCGCACACCACTACCGCTTCGCCGGCCGCGACCGAGAGGTCGATGTCGGCGAGCACATGCAGCGTGCCGAAGTGCTTGTTGACGCTGGTGAGTTCGATCACGCGGCTCCGATGCCTACTCGAACAGAGCTTTGATGATCCCGTTCATCACAAAGACGCTCAACCCCCCGGCTTCGTCACCGTCTGGCGCCACTGATCCAGCGCCACCGGTTTGCCGTCGTTACCTTCGACGAAGATGCGACCGTCGGACGTGCGCACCATGAAGACCGCCCATTTTTTCGGGTTGACCTGCGGATTGTCGTAGAGCGTCACGGCCCAGTAGGCGGCCTTGCCGACCTCGCGGCGGCCGGTCAGCACACCGGCAACGGGTGGGGCGCCCTTTTCGCCCATTGCCTTTTGCGTGTCGACCCTCGATTGGCGTTCGGTCTGCCAGGTCTTGACCTCGGGCAGTTCCATGACGATGGCCCGCGCTTCCGGCAGGCTGACCGGTCCCGGTTTCTGGGCATGGGCGCCGAGGCTGGTGCCGAGAAGAATGGTGATGCAGAGGATGCTGAGCAGATGGCGAAAGGCGAGGGTCATGAGGCGAGGCCGGCGTTGACGAGAAAGGTTTCGATGGCGCTCGCGAAGGCGAGCGGCTGGTCGTGATGCATCATGTGACCGGCATCCGCGATTCTACATTCGGACCGATGGCGGAAGGCAGCGCGCCGCGCGGCCCATTCGACCGGGTCGTTGCCCATCCACTGGTGGACACTTTCGCCGTCGCCGCCCCAGATCCAGAGCACCGGCGCCGTGATGTTGTTCCAGCAGGCGATCGCCTCCTCCAGCCGGTAGAGCACGGGGTTCATCCACTTGTGGCGCGGATCTGCGGCAAGTTCGACAACACCCGCCGGCGTGACGTGCGCCCAGTGCCGGGCGAGGAAATCCGCCTGCGTCTGTTGCAGTCTAGGATTGTTGCGCATGAGTCGATCGGCGACGGCGGCGAAGTCGGCATAGGGGCGCAGCGTGGCGCCCGCCTTGCGTTGCTCGAGCCACTTCGCGTAGCGCTCGGGCGCGCGCGTCGGATCGGTCGCCCGCAGGCCGAAGCCTTCCGCGAGTACCAGCGCGGCGATCCGTTCCGGTCGTATGCCCGCATGCAGGTTGGCGATGTTGCCGCCCATGCTGTGACCGACCACCAGCGCCGGCGCATCCGGCGAATAAAGATCGAGCAGCGCGTCGAGATCGGCGATGTAATCCGGAAACCAGTAACCGTCGGGCGCCCGGCCAGAAAGCCCGAAGCCGCGCCAGTCGGGCGCGACCACGTACCAGTCTCGGGCGAGGGCATCGACGGCAAACTGGAACGATGCCGACACATCCATCCAGCCGTGGAGCATGAACAGCGGCGTATGCGCGGGGTCGCCCCAGGTGCGCACGTGGTAGCGCACGGTGCCGAGGTCGTGAAAACGGGATTCGCTGGGTTTCATGGGTGGTTCTTGCGGTGGTACATCGACCTGGGTCATTCCTGTGCCATCGACAGATCATCGCGATGATGGCTGCGCACCGATTGCCATGACATCAGTGCCAACGCCACCGCGATCAGCGCGGCGCCGGTGATTTCCGCCGGTCGCAGCCGTTCGCCAAGCTGGAGCGCGCCGGTCACGGTGGCGATCACCGGCACCGCGAGCGATGCGACGCTGGTGGTGCCGGCCGGCAGGCGGGTGAGCACGTATTGCCACATCAGCCAGCCGAGTGCGGTCGAGACGGCCCCGCTGAACAGGACGGCAAACACGAACAGCGGTGTCCAGGCGATCGTCCGCTCTGGTACCAGGGCCGCCACGACCAGCATCGGCACCAGACCGACGGCCATCTGCCAGAAGGTGAAGTCCAGAGCGTCCGATGCGGCCTCGCGCTGCGCGCGTTTGGTCAGGACCACGCCGGTGGCCCACATCATGCCGGCCAGCACCGCCAGACATTCGGACAGGACGCTGGCATGCAGTTGCCACGGTTCGAGGATCGAGAACAGACCGCCGAGGGCACAGCCGATCGCCAGCCATTGCACGCCAACCACGCGTTCCGCCAGCACCGGCCACGCGAACAGCAGCACCCAGAACGGCATGGTGAAGGTGAGGATCGCAGTCTTGCCGGCACCGCCACGTGACAACGCCCAGGTGTTGAGGATGAGGAACGCCGAGGTCTGGACCAGACCCACCACCACCGCGCTTCGCGGCGGCCGCCGGCTCGGTCGGTGGCCGGTGGCGAACAGGAATGTGCCGAGCGCAACGACACCGACCAGGACCCGCAACGCCGCCAGGTCGAACGGGCCTGAGTGTGACAAGGCAAGCTTGGCGATGATCCAGCTATAGCCCCAGAGCAGGGTCAGCAGCCCCATGACCATGGTCGCGCGGCGCTGCTCCGACCACCGCACTATCGGGCCACCCTCGGTTCTGCTTGCTGATCGATTGTGCGTTGAAGCATGAGCGGTCGGAGTATAGCGACCCCAGCTAGGTTCTCAGCGCGCCTGATTGCGCTCGTGGAGGGCGTCGTCGAGTTCCTTCTTCGCGTCGGCAACGGCCTTCTCGAGACCCGCGATGCGTTGGAAGTAGGCGTCGTTGAGGCGGCTGGTGGCGCCTACGTTGCCGCTGCGCTCGCCCGGGAGCGGCTCGCGGCCGACTTCCAGGGCACGTTCGGCGGCTTCGATTCCCTTTCTGGCGGCGGTCACGCGGGCGTCGGCGGCGTCGAGCTTGTTCCGCCGTTCGTCCAGCCGGCCCTCGAGTTCCTTGCGCTTGCGCCCTTCGTCGGCCTTGCGTTGTTGCGCCGCGGCGCGCTCGGCGTCGGTAGGCGGTGGCGGCAGGTCTACCGCCTTGCTCTCGCTGGCGCCTTTGAGTGGCTGGTCGGAATAGATGATCCGGCCGTCCGGCATCACGTGCTTGTAGACGACCTGCGCCGACACCGGCAAGCAACAGGTCAGGGCAGCGGCGAGGAACAGGAGCGAGAACAGGCTGGTCATGGCGGGAGCTTGCATGAGTGACGACATGATAGACAACGCTGCGGTGAACCGTATGGATGGCATCGCCTCGCGGCATTCCGGCACGGCATCGATCATCGGCGCGGGCCGACATCGCCGGGCCGGCGGTTAGAATCCGGCAACCGACGTTTGCGCCCATGCCCTCTCCCGATTTCGTCCACCTCCGGCTCCACAGCGAGTATTCCATCGTTGACGGGATCGTGCGCCTCGACCACGCGGTTGCGCGCGCCCGCAGCGATGGCATGCCGGCCCTGGCATTGACCGACCTTGGCAATCTCTTCGGCCTGGTCAAGTTCTATCGGGCGGCGCGCGCCGCCGGCGTCAAACCGGTAGTCGGGTGCGATCTGTGGCTCTCGAACGACGACGACCGCGAGAAGCCGTTCCGCGTGCTGCTGCTGGTGCAGGACCACGACGGCTATCTCCGGCTGTGCCGATGGCTCACCCGGGCCCACCGCGAGAACCAGTATCGCGGCCGGGCGGAGGCTCGCAGGTCGTGGTTCGAGGATGACGGAACCGACGGGCTGATCGCGTTGTCCGGCGGCCCCGCCGGCGAAATCGCCAACGCGATCCTCACCGGCCACGACGATCGCGCGCTGCGCGTGGCGCAGGAGTGGGCCACGCTGTTCCCGGGGCGTTTCTACATCGAGTTGCAGCGTGCGGGCAACGCCGAGGCCGAAGCCTGCGAGCCCGGTTTGCTGCGTCTGGCGTCGGCCCTGCGGTTGCCACCGGTGGCAACGCATCCGGTGCAGTTCCTCGAGCGCGAGCAGTTCATGGCGCACGAGGCGCGCGTCTGCATCGCCGAGAGCCACGTCCTGGCCGACCAGCGGCGGCCGCGCCGATTTACCGAGGAGCAGTATTTCAAGTCGCGCGCCGAGATGGTCGAACGCTTTGCCGACCTACCCGCGGCGCTGCGCAACTCGGTCGAGATCGCACAGCGCTGCAATCTCGCGCTCGAACTGGGCAAGAGCCGCCTGCCGCTGTTTCCGACCCCCGCCGGCCAGGGCCTCGATGCCTACCTGCGCGACCAGGCATTGATCGGCCTCGACCTGCGCATGGTCACGCTGTTTCCCGACGTCGCGCTGCGCGACGAGCGCCAGCCCGGGTACCGGGAGCGCCTCGACTTCGAGATCCGCACCATCGTGCAGATGGGATTTCCGGGCTACTTCCTGATCGTCGCGGACTTCATCAACTGGGCCAAGAACAACGGTGTGCCGGTGGGCCCGGGACGCGGCTCCGGTGCCGGCTCGCTGGTGGCCTACGCGCTCGGCATCACCGACCTCGACCCGTTGCGCTACGACCTGCTGTTCGAGCGCTTCCTGAATCCGGAGCGCGTGTCGATGCCCGATTTCGATGTCGACTTCTGCCAGGAAGGCCGCGACCGGGTGATCGACTATGTGCGCGGACGCTACGGCGACGAGTCGGTGTCGCAGATCGTGACCTTCGGCACCATGGCGGCCAAGGCGGTGGTGCGCGACGTGGGCCGGGTGATGGAATGGAGTTATGGCCGCACCGACGAGTTGGCCAAGCTGATCCCGTTTCAGCCCGGCAAACTCATCACGCTCGAGATGGCGCGCGAGATGGAACCGCGGCTGCGCGAGCTCGAACAGAAAGACGAGGAGACGCGCAATCTGCTGGCGCTCGCGGCGCAGCTCGAAGGCGTGACGCGCAATGTCGGCATGCACGCGGGCGGGGTGTTGATCGCGCCCGGCAAGCTCACCGATTTCTGCCCGCTCTACGTCGCGCCGGGTTCCGACAGTCCGGTGTCGCAGTTCGACAAGGATGATGTCGAGGCGGTCGGGCTGGTGAAGTTCGACTTCCTCGGCCTGACCACGCTCACCATCCTCGACTGGACGCTGCGCTTCATCCGGTTGCTCGACCCTGCATCGACGCTGCAGGTCGAGACCTTGCCGCTCGACGATCGCGACGCCTATCGCATCTTCGCCGCAGGCAACACCACGGCCGTGTTCCAGTTCGAATCGCGCGGCATGCGCGAGCTGCTCACCCGCGCGCGGCCCGACCGTTTCGAGGACATCATCGCGCTCGTGGCGCTCTACCGGCCCGGACCGATGGAGCTGATACCCGACTACATCGAGCGCAAGCAGGGCAAGCGCTTCGACTACCTGCATCCGACCCTGGTGCCGGTGCTCGAACCGACCTACGGGATCATGGTGTACCAGGAGCAGGTGATGCAGGCGGCGCAGGTCTGCGCCGGCTATTCGCTCGGCGGCGCCGATCTGCTGCGGCGCGCGATGGGCAAGAAGAAGCCCGACGAGATGGCGCAGCAGCGCACCATCTTCGTCGACGGTGCCGCCGGCCGGGGCATCGCGGGGCCCAAGGCGAACGAGATCTTCGACTACATGGAGAAGTTCGCCGGCTACGGCTTCAACAAGTCGCACGCCGCCGCCTATGCGCTGGTGGCCTATCACACCGCGTATTTCAAGGCGCACCACCCGGCGGCGTTCATGGCCGCCAACCTGTCGGCGCTGATGGGCGACACCGACAAGGTGCAGCAGTTCTACGACGACGCCAAGGCGAACGGCCTGAAGATGCTGCCGCCCGACGTGAACACCGGCGACTACCGGTTCGTGCCGGTCGATGCCGTCGGCATCCGCTACGGGCTGGGCGCGATCAAGGGCACCGGCGAGGCCGCCATCGCGAGCATTTTGCGGGCGCGCGATCAGGATGGGCCGTTCCGTGATCTGCTCGACTTCTGCGCGCGCGTCGACGGGCGGCAGGTGAATCGGCGGGTGATCGAATCGCTGATCAAGGCCGGCGCCTTCGATGGCGTCGAACCCAATCGTGCGCGCCTGCTGGCATCGGTCGGCATCGCCATGGGGGCGGCCGAGCAGGCCACGCGCAACGCCAACCAGAGCAGCCTGTTCGGTGGCGCTGGTGGCCCGCCGGCGGCGCCACCAGCGCTGCCCGACACGCCCCCCTGGGGCATCGGCGAGAACCTGCAGCACGAGCGCGCGGCGCTCGGTTTCTACCTCAGCGGCCATCCGTTCGCCGCGTATGCCCGCGAGTTCGAGGCCGTCGTGCGCACGCCCCTGGCGCGCCTTGCGCCACCGGCCTCGGACGACGGCGGCAAGCTCACCGTCATCGCGGGGGTGATCGACGCCGTACGTTTCCAGAAGACGCAGCAGGGCCGTATGCTGGTGCTGATGCTGTCCGATGGCACCGGCAGCCAGGAAGTCACGGTCTACGACGAGATCGCCAGCCGCCACCGGGAGCTCCTGCGCGAGGATGCCGTGGTGGTCATCGAGGCGAAGATCCGCACCTTCCGCCGCAGCAACGAAGAAGGCGAGAGCATCGTGCTGCGGGTGGCGGCGGAGCGCCTGTACAGCGTGGCGACGGCACGGGCGCGATTCGCGCGATCGCTCGAGCTGTCGATGAACGGCGAGGCGAACGCGCACAAGTTGCGGCAATTGCTGGAGCCGTTTCGCCAGGCTGGCGATTCGTGCCCGGTGTCGATCTGTTACCGCAACCGCGAGGCGTCGGTGGATGTATGGCTCGGCGACGACTGGCGCGTCGTGCCCGACGACAAGCTGATCCGTTCGCTGAACGACTGGCTGTCGCCCGAAAACGTGAAGTTCATTTATCAATGAGCGCTTCGGGCGCCTCTTCGGGAATGTAATGTCCACACGGCCGCGCACGTCGGTCGCGACCACGGTGACGGACCGGGACAGTTGCGGCAACACCTTGCGCCAGATCAGGTGGGTCTGCGGAAACCCGTGGAGCCGCAGCAGGGGCGGGCCATTGCCGGTGACCACGGTGTTGATCTCCACATCGCCCACGCGGATGCGCTGGCACGCGCTCATCGTCGGCAGCGGTTCATCTATGCCGTGGGGTAGTGCCAGAAGCTGCGGAACTCGCCTTCGTCCGGTGTCACGTCCAGATGCAGCACCTGGGCGGCGGGTGGTCCGCGGCGGCTCCACGCGAGGATTGCCTCGACCTGTTCATCGGTGCCCGAGACGGCCGCTTCGACCGTGCCGTCGAGGCGGTTGCGCACCCAGCCGGTGACGCCGAGGCGGGTGGCTTCGCGCAACATCGCGCCGCGAAAACCGACGCCCTGGACGCGCCCGCGAATGGAAAGTCGGCGCGTCGGCATGGTCGCTACTTCACCCGCATGCCGGGTTCGGCGCCGCTGTCGGTGTCGAGCAGGAACACGCCGGTGCCATCGCCGCTGGCGGCGAGCACCATGCCCTGCGACTCGCCGAAGCGCATCTTGCGCGGCGCGAGGTTGGCGACCATCACGACCAGACGGCCCTTGAGCTGCTC
>JANXYG010000092.1 GCA_025350245.1 Betaproteobacteria bacterium | reverse complement strand
GCGTACCCCAGCATCCGCAGCAGCGACGGATTCACCAACCTCACAACCCCCTCCGGATCCACCACCGCAACACCGTCCGACATCGTGTCCATGAACTCCCGCGCCGCGAACGCCGGTGTGATCTCCACCAGCCGGTAGCGCCAACTCGCATACCCGTTGCAGATGCTGCCCAGCATCAGCGCGATGCCGCCGAACGGAAACACATCGAACCCCAGCGCCGGTACGAAATCGACGCCGCCAAGCGATCCCAGGCCAAGCCCGGCGAGCAGTACCCGCCCGCGCCGGGCCGCGGTGCCCTGTCCCCGTGCCTGCTGATCGCGAACCATGCGGCGGCAAAGCAGGAAACTGACGTTCACCAGCACCACGGTGATCGCGACGAAGACGTAGCCGCCGACGCCATAGTGGGCATACCAGCCCCAGCCGCGCCAGGTCACCTCTTGATAGAACCAGCCGGTGGCGAACAGCGTCAGCAGCAACGCGGCCGCGGCGGCCCAGCCCGCATAGACGTAGCGCGGCGTTTCCGGCGCGCGGCTGACCAAGACAGCAGCCAGATGAAACTCGCACACCGGAATGAGGATCGAGGCCGCGGTCCCGGCGGTCGCCCACCAGGTGCCGGTGGCGACCGTGGTGCTCAGGATCGAGAAGGTGAGGCACAACTGCCACGCGCCGATCGCCCACGCGAGCAAGAACTGGATCCAACCGACCCGCGACAGCCGTTCACGCACCAGCACTGCGAGCCCGAGCGCGAACACGACCAGCGCCGCGACGGCACTCGGCAGCGCCGCAAGGCTCCCGGCATAGTTGCCGGGCGGGATCGTGAGGTCCGGAAGGTACACGTGCGGCCGTTGGCGGGCGGGTGCCGGGTCGCGTCAGCGCCGGCCGGGCGTCACTGCGGTGCGCAGCGCGGCCGCTTGCTCGACACCACCCGGGTGTTGACGCCGATCCAGTTGAGCCCGCCGAACAGGCGCGCGTGTTCGATCTTCACGCAACGATCCATCACCACCTCGAGACCGGCGGCCACGGCAACCGCCCTGGCCGGCTCGCTGATCACGCCGAGCTGCATCCAGAGGACCTTCGCGCCGACCGCGATCGCCTCGTCGGCCAGCGTTGGAATCTCGGCGCTCTTGCGGAAACAGTCGACCATGTCGATGGCCACCGGCACGTCGCGCAGCGACGGATAGCACGGCTGGCCGAGCACCTCGCGGTACGCCGGGTTGACCGGGATGATCGTGTAGCCGTGGTCGAGCATGTACTTGGCGGCGAAGTAGCTCGGGCGGTACCAGTTGGCGGACAGGCCGACCACGGCGATGGTACGGGTGGTGCCCAGGATGCGGCGCAGGGTCGGGATATCGGTGTCGTCGGACATGGCGCTCCAGGCGGGTCGAAGAGCGATGAGGCAACCGGCCTCTCGGTACCGCGGGTACCGCGGTCAGGCGCGGGCAAGTCTGGCGGCGTCGGCAAACACCCGCGATGCCTCCACGGGCGCCATGATGGCGCTGAAACAAGGCCCCTGGACTCTCGCGGCACCGGCCGCGGTGGCCGCCACCACCATGGCGGGATCAGCCACCCCCGTCAGGCTCGCCTCGAGCCCGAGACCCGCAACCATACCGCATAGCGCCGCGATCGCGCGCGCCGGATCGTTCGCGTGGCCCGCCACCTGCCCGGCGTCGATGCGGATACGGTCGGCAATATCGACATGCAGGGGATCGAAATGGATCGAGTCATCGCCCACCCCGTCGATGTCGAAACCGACCCCGAGCGAGCGCAGCTCGCGAATGCGGGCAGTGACCGTCGTGTCCAGATCCGCACCGCGAAACGGGCGCACCGCCAGACGCAGCGACGATGGCGCCACCCGATGCGCCGCGAACAGCGCCGCCGGATCGGCGAGCAACTCGGAATGGCGCAATTCACCGATGTTCGCGTGGAGCGTCATGGACAGTGCGGCGCCGTGCTGCCGACACCATTGCGACCACTGGACGAAGGCGGCTTCGAGCGTCCAGTCGAACAGCGTCGGCGCCAGCCCCATCTCGGCCGCGATGGGCATGAAGTCTGCCGGCATGAGCAGCCCCCGCACCTCATGGCGCCAGCCGATGAAGGCCTCGAGACCGTCGACCGCGACGCCACCGGCGCGAAACCGGGTTTCCCAGATCAGTTCGAACTCGCCGCGCACCAGCGCCCGCCGCAGCCCGACTTCGGCGTCGATGCGCCGCAGGGTGCGCGTGTTCATGGCGGCGTCGAACAGGCGGAAGCCGTTCCGGCCGGCCTCCTTGGCGTGATACAGGGCCAGGCCGGCGCGCTTCATGAGCACCTCCGGGTTCTGCCCGTCGTCCGGATACAGCGCGATCCCGATCGACACCCCCGTGGCCACCGGCGCCCCAGCCCCCACCTCCACCGGCTGCGACAACGACTGCAACACCCGCAT
>JANXYG010000089.1 GCA_025350245.1 Betaproteobacteria bacterium | reverse complement strand
CCCTCTAGGACCTGTCCACGAAGAGTCAGAGCGACATCCTGATATTTCTGAAAGCCCTTCGTCTGTAGCTTCAAGTGGATAAACAACGCAGGAGTTAGCGATGCAAACAAAGCACTTTTCAGTAAGAAGTCAGCAGCGTGGGATCCCTCCCCTGGTCAAGGATTGGCTCCTCTCGTACGGGGAGGAGAACTTCGATGGGCACGGGGCCATTGTCAGGTATTTCAACGACAGGAGTATCCGCCAGATGGAGCGAGATATGGGACGCGAACCGATACGGCGCATGTCCGAGTATCTTCGCTGCTACTTGGTAGAAAGCACGGATGGCGCAATCATCACTATCGGAAAGCGCCACCGCCACTCCCGATTCAATCACGTCTGAGGCCAGATCATTCCTGAGCCTACGGACACGAATTGGATCCTGAAGTGGATGGCACGGGGTTGTGTAGGAACAGGCGGCCCTCGACGGCCAGTGTCCGCTGATGCGCACGGCTGGGTCGGTCTTTCCGATCAGTTGCCATGGGACCGAGTCGCGACATGTATCCACCGAGACGAAACTGTTGTCGGCGACACTCAGATCCCCGGGCACCGGGCCAAGGTCGATCGGCCACTCCTGAGTGATGATCCACGCAGCAATCCATGACCACGCAGTTGGGAGCACGACAGGAGGCCCAACCCGACCCCCGTTTGCCCCACCAAATGAAAAAAGCCCCTGACGTCTCCGCCAGGGGCTTCTTCTTCATACCAATTCTGGTAGGCGCGATTGGACTCGAACCAACGACCCCCACCATGTCAAGGTGGTGCTCTAACCAGCTGAGCTACGCGCCTGAAGAGGCCGGATCATAGCCAAGTTTGGCGCCGTCGCCAAGACGCCCGGGGCGGTCAGCTACTTGCGCCGCACCGAAACCACCTCCGGCAGGTCGCGCAGGCGGGTCATCAGGCGGTCGAGTTGCTCCACACCGGAAACATCCACCCGCATCGCGATGCGGCACTCCAGCCCGCGCTCGGAGGCGCTCGCCGCCCGCACCGGCACCCGCTCGGTACCGGCGACATCGGTCACGTCGCGCAGCAGCACGCCATCGGCCCGGCCGACGATCTCGAGTTCGACCGGGAACCGCGCATCCTCGCGTTGCCGCCCCCAGTCGGCGGTGACCATGCGCTCTGGCGCGAGCCGGCGCAGGCTGGGGCAATCGGCGCGATGCACGCTGATGCCGCGTCCGCGGGTGACGAAGCCGACAATCTTATCCGGCGGCGCCGGCTTGCAGCAGCCGGCCAGTTGCGTGATCAGCTTGTCGACGCCGACCACCAGCACACCGCCGACGTTGCTCTTCGGGGCTGCCGGGGCGATCACCGCCTTCTCCGGTTCGACGACCGGCGCGTCCCCGCGCAACGCGGTCTGAAGCTGGCGCAGCGGGACCTCGCCCCGGCCCAGCGCCGCCAGCAGGTCGGCGGCGACGCCCAGGTGCAAGGCAGCGGCAACCGCATCGAGCGCCGGCGTCGCGACGCCGAGGCGATGTACCTCGCGCTCCAGCACCACCCGCCCCTGCGCGATCGAATGCTCCAGATTCTGGGCGTTGAACCACTGCCGCACCTTGCCGCGCGCCCGGTGACTGCGGATGAAGCCGAGCTGCACATTGAGCCAGTCGCGGCTCGGACCGCCCTCGCGCACCGTCGATATCTCCACCCGCTGGCCACTCTGAAGCGGGTAGGTGAGCGGCACGATCGCGCCATTGACCTTGGCGCCGCGGCAGCGGTGTCCGAGGTCCGAATGGACGTGATAGGCGAAGTCGATCGGCGTCGCCCCTCGCGGCAGCACGATCACCCGACCCTGGGGCGTGAGCACGTAGACGGTCTCGTGAAACAGCTCGGTGCGCAGCGCGTTGGCCAGTTCGCCGACCTCGCCCATGTCGTCGCGCCAGTCGAGAATGCGCCGCAGCCACGCGATCTGCTCCTCCAGCCGCGCGTCGCGCCGTCCGCCTTCCTTGTACCGCCAATGCGCGGCGATGCCGAGTTCGTTTTCCTGGTGCATCTCGACGCTGCGAATCTGCACCTCGAGCACCTTGTCGTCGGGCCCCACCACGGCGGTGTGCAACGACCGGTAATTGTTGGCCTTCGGCTTCGCGATGTAGTCGTCGAACTCGTGCGGAATCGGGGTCCAGAGGTTGTGGACGATGCCCAGCGCCGTGTAGCAGTCGCGCGGGTCGCGTACCACGATGCGCACGGCGCGAACATCGAACAGGTCCTTGAAGCCGAGATGCTTGCGCTGCATCTTCTTCCAGATGCTGTAGATGTGCTTCGGCCGCCCCGCCACCTCGTTCTCGATGCCCGCCCGGGTGAGTTCGCCGCGCAACTGTTCGGTAACACGCGCGATGAACTGCTCGCGGTCGGCGCGCTTGCCGTCCAGCTCCGAAGCGATGTTCTTGTACGTGACCGGGTCCTGCGCGCGAAAGGCGAGATCCTCCAGCTCCCATTTGAGCTGCCAGACGCCGAGCCGGTTGGCGAGCGGTGCGATCAGGTCGAAGGTGTCGCGGGCGGCCGCGGCGCGCGCCTCGGCTTCACCGTGACGCACCAGCCAGCGCAGGCGCATCGCCTGGTCGGCGAGCTTGATCAGCACCACCCGGGCGTCCTGCACCATCGCGAGCAGCATCTTGCGCAGCGATTCGAGTTGCGCCGCCTGGTCGGCGGACTTGCCGGTCCCCGGCATCGTTGCCCGCAGCGCCTGAATCTCGTCCATGCGGCGCGCGCCGTCGACCAGCGCCGCAACGGCGGGGCTGAAGCGTTCGTCGATACGCGCAGTGGCCTCTGCCGGCAAACCGGCGAGCATCGCGGCCGCGAGCGTGTCCGCGTCGAGGCGCAAGCCGGCGAGGATCGTCGCGCAACCGAGCGCGTGCTCGGCCTGCGCTGCGCCGCAGGCCGCCGCCATGCCGGCGGCACGATCGAGCGGATCGCGATCGTCCTCGCTGATCGCGGCGCCGAGCGTGCGCCAGCGGGCCAGCGGCACGACGGCTTGCGGCTCCACGGCGGGTTCGCCGGACCCAGTCATCAGTTCAATCAATGAGACTGCCAGTACCGCGGCCGGGTGTCGCGCCAGCCCGACCACGTCAGGCCGGTGTCGCCGAGCATCATCTCGATTGCCCCGGACCGGTCGGTGCGAACGATCTCCGCCCCGGCCGCCCGATAGCGCTCGACGACGTCGGGGCGTGGATGGCCGAACCGGTTGCGATAGCCCACCGCGAAGATCGCGATCTTCGGCGCGACGGCGTCGATGAATTCGGCCGTGGACGACGTGCGGCTGCCATGGTGCGGAACCACCAGGGCGGTGGATCGCAACGTTGCGCCGCTGCCGAGCAACTGCTGCTCGGACTCTTTTTCGATGTCGGCTGCGATCAGCACGCTCGCCCCTGGTGTGGACACGCGCAGCACGCAACTGCGCGCGTTGTCGGGAATACTGCGAAAAGTATAGCTGTCTGGCTGCGGATGCAGCATCTCGAAGTCGACGCCGCTCCAGGTCCAGCGCTGGCCTGCGACGCACCGCATCTTTCTGGTCGCCGCGGCCACGGCGGGGTTGTCCGCGGACAACGACGTGGCCACCCAGTCCGCACCCACCAGCCCCAGCAGCGAAGCGGCCCCGCCCGAATGGTCGTTGTCGTCGTGACTCACGATCAGCCCGTCGAGGTGCGCGATACCTTCGCCCCGCAGGTATGGCGCGACGATGCGCGAGCCACTGTCGGCCGCCGGCGACCACCCGGGACCGGCGTCGAATGCCAGCGTTGCCTGGCGGGTCTGCACCACCACCGCCAGCCCCTGCCCCACGTCGAGAACGGTCACGCGCGCGGTTCCTTCGGCGGGTGATGGTGGACGCGCGAACAACACCGGCATTACCAGCGGCACCACCAGCCAACGCGACGGAAACCCGCGTGGCAGCAGCGCCCAAAGTACCCCCGCCACGGCGAGGGCCACGGCCCAGAGCGGCGGCGCGTGTTGTGTCCAGCTCGCCGCCGGCACCTCCGCCAGAAAATTCAGCGCCACGCCGATCGGCACCATGGTCGCGTGGGCCAGGGTCAGCAGCGGCTCGAAGGAAATCACGGCGCCGAGCAACGTCAATGGCACCACCACGAAGCTCACCGCCGGCACAGCAAACGCATTAGCCAACGGCGCGACCAACGACAGTTGCTGGAACAGCACCAGCATCAGCGGCGCCAGGCCGATGAACAAGGCCCACTGCAAACGCCCCCACGCGCGCCACCAGCTCGTCCTTTCAGTACGGTCGCCGGTGGCGAACATCATCAGCCCCACGGCACCGAACGACAGCCAGAACCCCGCCGACAAGACTGCGAGCGGATCGATGAGCAGTACCACCAGCAGCGCGGCGGCCAGGATCCGGGCGGGGGTCGTGAACACCCGCAGCCACAGGGTCACCGCGACCACCGCGAGCATCCACACCGTGCGTTGCGCCGGCACCGCGAACCCGGCGATCAGGGCATAGCCGAGCGCCGCCGCAAGGCCGCCGAGGGTCGCGGCATCGCGCGCCGCGCACCAGAGCGGCAACCGCTTGCTGCGCCGCCACGCCCAATTCACCAGCGCGAACACGAGCCCGGACACCATGGTCACGTGCAGGCCTGAAATGCTCATCAGATGGTTGACGCCGGTGCGCGTGAAAACGCGCCACTGCGCCGCCGGTATCGCTTGCTGATCGCCGATCGCCAGCGCGACCAGCACACCGGCATAGGGCCGATCGCCCAGCACGACCAGCATGCGATCACGCGCCTCCATGCGCAGCCGCTCCACCAGTAATAGCGGACCGAACACGGTCGCCGCGACGCGTTCGCGCGGGCCGGCGCCATACACGTAGCCCGTGGCCCGGATGCCGCGCTCGAACAACCAGGCTTCGCTGTCGAAGGTGTGCGGGTTGTACGTGCCGTGCGGCTGCTTCAGCCGGACCGTGAGGCGCCAGCGTTCGCCGGGCCGGACCGGCGAGGTCGATCCGATGGCACCGGTGGCGGCCTCGGTGTCGAACCAGGATAGCGCTACATGCGCCGGCAGGTGCCACTGGGGGTCGAGCGTGCGCTCGATGGTGAAGCCGAAGCGCCATCCGCGCTCGGTGCGTTCCGGCAAGGAACTGACCACCCCTTCGACCCGGATCTCGCGCCCTTCGGCGGCTGCGGGCAGCGCATCGGCCAGCCGCAGCGTGGCGTGCGCGGCGGCCCAGTAGAAGCCCAGACCGGCGCACGCCGGCAAGACCAGCAGCGTGGCCGCCCATCGCCAGCCCGCAGCCCGGACATTGCGCCACAGCCAGGCAAGCGCGAATGCCGCCAGAACCACGAACACCCCGGCCAGCGGCGGCAGCCTTGCCTGCTGCTGCAACCACCAGCAGCCGATGGCAAACGCGACGACCGCGGCGGTCATCGCTCAGCCCTCACAGTGCTGCCCGAGGACGCCGGCCCCCTTGGAGGGGGTGGCGAGCGCAGCAAGCCTGGGGGTGGGCGTCTCAGCGCCCACAGGGTTCCCCGAGGACGCTGGCCCCCTTCGAGGGGGTGGCGAGCGCAGCAAGCCTGGGGGTGGGCGTCAAACTCCAGCCGCCGACCGATGATCCCGGCGTCGGCATCATCGGTCGCATGCGGTTGAAGCTACTTGCCGATCTCGATCAGCTCGACGTCGAACACCAGCGTGGCATTGGGCGGAATCACGCCGCCGGCGCCGCGCTCGCCATAGGCGATCTCGGGCGGGCACACCAGCTTCGCCTTGCCGCCGACCTTCATCTTCTGCACGCCCTCGGTCCAGCACTTGATCACGTTGCCGAGCGGAAACTCGATCGGCTGGCCGCGCTTGTAGCTGCTGTCGAATTCGGTGCCGTTGGTGAGCGTGCCGCGGTAGTGCACCTTGACCTTGTCGGAGGCCTTGGGCGACGCACCGGCGCCGTCCTTGAGCGACAGGTAGATCAGGCCGCTGTCGGTCTTGACGGCGCCCTTTTCCTTGGCGGCCTTGTCGAGGAATTCGCGGCCGGAAGCGGCAGCCTTTTCGCCCACCTTGGCTTGCGCGGCTTCGGCGAGTTTCTGGATCCGCGCGCGGTAGGTCTCGGGATCGACCTGCGGCTTCTGCCCGGACAGCACATCGGCGATGCCCTTCTGCACCAGCCTGGACTGGGCCTCATTGAGACTGAAGACCTGGAGTTCGCGGGCGAGCGACACCCCGATCGAATAGTAGGTCTTGTCGTCGTCGGTTTTCAGGTCTTGCGCCCAGGTGGCGGCAGAGACGAAGAACGACAGGGCGACGACGGCGGACGATCTATGCATGGAAACTTCCTTTCGGTGACGGATGCAACGGTGGAGTTTCTGGTCGTGGATTTCAGGCTGCCGGGACGCCATCACCGGCGTGCAGCACACCATCGTCGAGACGCAAGGTGCGTTGCATGCGCGCGGCGATGGCCGGGTCGTGGGTGACGATGACGAGGCTGGTGCCGAGATCCCGGTTCAGCTCCATCATCAGGCCGAGCATGCTTTCGGCGTTGCGGCGGTCGAGGTTGCCGGTGGGTTCGTCCGCGAGCACGCAAGCAGGGCCGGTAACCAGTGCGCGCGCCAGTGCGGCCCGCTGGCGTTCGCCGCCGGACAGTTCTCCCGGCAGGTGTTCCATGCGCTTGCCCAGCCCGACTCTTTCGAGGATGCGCCGCGCGGCGTCGTGCGCCTGGCCGGGTGGAGTGCGCCGGATGTAGAGCGGCATCGCCACATTCTCCAGCGCGGAGAACTCGGCCAGCAGATGATGAAACTGGTAGACGAACCCGAGCGCCTGGTTGCGCAGGTCGCCGAGCGCCTTCTGCGTCAGGCCGGCAACTGGCTGGCCCATGAGGCTCACAGTGCCGGCCGTGCCCGCATCGAGCCCACCGAGCAGGTGCAGCAGCGTGCTCTTGCCGGAGCCGGACGCGCCGACGATCGCGACGCTCTCGCCGGCACGCACCTCGAAGTCCACGGAACGCAGCACCTCGACCGGCGCGAGGCCTTCGTCGTAGACCTTGGACAGGCCGCGGCACTGCAGGACCGGCGCGTCATTCATAACGCAATGCCGCGGCCGGATTGATGCGCGACGCCCGATAGCTTGGATACAGCGTGGCCAGCAGGCTCAGGCCGAACGAGACCAGGGCGATCACGATGACGTCTGCCCAGACCAGATCGGAGGGCAGGTCGCTGATGTAGTAAACGTCTTTCGACAGGAACTGGACGCTGAAGGTGCGCTCGATGAACGGCACCACGACGTCGATGTTGAGCGCGAGCAGCACCCCGCCGACCACACCGATCAGGGTGCCGATGACACCGATCAGGGCGCCTTGCACGATGAAGATCTTCATGATGCCGCCCGGCGACGCCCCCAGCGTGCGCAGGATGGCGATGTCGGCCTGCTTGTCGGTCACCGCCATCACCAGGGTAGAGACGATGTTGAACGCGGCCACCGCCACGATCAGGGTCAGGATGATGAACATGACCCGCTTCTCGATCTGCACCGCGCGAAAGAAGTTGGCGTGGCTGCGGGTCCAGTCGGTGACGTAGGTATCGGCGGTGAGGTCGCGCGTGAGATCGCGCGCCACCTGCGGCGCGGCGAACAGGTCGCGCAGCTTGAGCCGCACGCCGCTCACGCGTGCGTCCATGCGATAGAGCTTCTGCGCGTCGGCGATGTTGATGAGCGCCAGCCCCGAATCGTATTCGTACATGCCGACCTCGAAGATGCCGACCAGACGAAACTGCTTGATGCGCGGCAACACCCCGGCCGCGGTGACCTGGCCCTGCGGCGCGATGACCGTGACCTTCTCGCCCATGCGCACCCCGAGATTGCGCGCCAGCTCGCTACCGAGGACAACGCCGAATTCGCCCGCGCGCAGGTCGGCGAGGCTGCCCTTCTTCATGTTGGTGCCGAAGTCGGCCACATCGTTCTCGAGCCCCGGCTCGATGCCGCGAATCAGTCCGCCCTGGACCGTGCGCTCGAACGACAACAGCCCTTGCGCCATGACGTAGGGCGCGGCACCGATGACCTGGGGATGCTTCCGGGCCTGTTCGGCGACCGCCGGCCAGTCGGCCAGGCCGGCCACGTCGAACCCCTGGATCTGGACATGCGACGCCACGCCGAGGATGCGGGTCCGCAATTCCTTCTGGAAGCCGTTCATCACCGACAGCACCACGATCAGCGCCGCCACGCCCAGCGCGATGCCGGCCATGGAGGTCATCGAGATGAACGAGATGAAGTGGTTGCGGCGCTTGGCGCGGGTGTAGCGCAGGCCGACGAAATACTCGTAGGAAAACACGGGCGGACCGACGATCGGAGGTCGCTGATTGTGCCAGACGACCCCGTCTGCCGCCATGACGGGGCGCTGCTGGCGACGAGATGGGCGACGTCGGGCGCTATTCTCGCTGCCGACCGCGGTAGCATCGCCCCCATGACGCACCTCCATCTCCTCATTCCGGCCCTGCTGCTGCCGGCATCCGCGGCGCTGCTGCCCTCGCCGCCGCCACACCTGCCGGCGTTCGGCGTGCTGTTCGGTCGGGGCGAACACCGCGTCGAACCCGGCATGGTGGTTGAACACTGGATCGCGGCGAGATTCGGCGCGACGCCGCCCGGCGCGGCGCCCCTGGCTGCGCTCGCGCTGCTCGGCAGTGGTGGCGATCCCGGGTCGATGGCGTGGCTGCGCGCGGATCCGGTCCACCTGCATCCCCATGGAACCACGCTCACGCTCGTGCGCAGCCGCGACACCGGGCTGAGCCAGCCGGAATCCATTGCTCTGTGCACCTCGCTGAACGAGTTGTTCGAGAGCGACGGCCTGCGGTTCCGATCGTTCCCCGAAGCGCCGGACGACTGGTACCTCGCGCTCGAACAGGTCCCGGCGCTACTGACCAAGCCCGTGACCGCGGTGCGCGGCCTGAGCGTCGATCACTGGTTGCCGATCGGGGAAGATGCCCGTGCCTGGCAGCGCCGCATGACCGAGGCGCAGATGGTGCTGCACGACCACCCAGTCAACGACGCCCGCGAGGCAGCGGGTCTGTTGCCGGTGAACAGCCTCTGGCTCTGGGGCGAGGGCAGGCTCGGCGCCCCTCTGCCTTCACCCTTTGCAGCAATCGTTGCCGACGAACCATCGACCCGCGGTTTCGCCCTGCACGCCGGGGTTTCGGCGAGGCCGGTACCGAACGGCCTGAATGTGTTGATGCAAGACCTGACCCCAGGTCAAACCCTGGTCCGCCTCGACCGCCTTGCCGATGCCAAAACGCTAGGCGACCCGGAGACCATCGACGCGATCCTGCATGCCCTCGACACTCGCTGGATCGCCCCCGCGCTCGCGGCATTGCGAGGCGGGCGCATCGCCAGGGTTACCGTCACTGCCGTCGACCGCCATCGCACCGTCTCGGTGACCGCCACTCGTTCCAGTCTGCGGCGGTTCTGGCGGCGGCCGGTCACGCTGGCGGCGCTTGCCACGCGATCAGGCTCGCCCGATGACTAACGTCACCGTTCGTCCGGTGCCGGGAGCAGCGCGCGACCAGTTGATTGCGCAAGGCATGCATCCGGTACTCGCGCGGGTACTGGCAGCGCGCGGCATCGCGACAGCCGGTGACAACGACCACGAACTGGCGACGCTGCTGCCGTTTTCGATGCTGCTCAACGCGGAGGCCATGGCCGTGCTGCTGGCCGACGCCATCGCCGCGGGACGCCGCCTGCTGATCGTTGGTGACTACGACGCCGACGGCGCCACCGCGGCGGCGGTCGGCTGCCTGGCGCTACGCGGCTTCGGTGCGGTGGTCGATACCCTGGTGCCCAACCGCTTCGAGTATGGCTACGGCCTGACACCAGAGATCGTGCGCATCGCGGCAACCCGCCGGCCGGCCATCATCGTCACGGTCGACAACGGCATCGCCAGCATCGACGGCGTCGCCGAAGCCGCCCGGCTCGGCATCGAGGTGCTGGTCACCGATCATCACCTGCCCGGCGCCACTCTGCCGGCAGCCGCGTGCATCGTCAACCCGAACCAGCGCGGCTGCCCGTTCCCCAGCAAGCATTTGGCTGGCGTCGGCGTCATGTTCTACGTGACGCTCGCCCTGCGCGCGGAATTGCGGCGCCGTGGCGCGTTCGGCACCGGCAACGGCCCCAACCTCGCCAGCCTGCTCGATCTGGTGGCACTGGGCACCGTCGCCGACGTGGTGCGGCTGGACCGCAACAACCGCACCCTGGTGGCGCAGGGGCTCAGGCGCATTCGCGACGGCCGTGCCCGCCCCGGCATCCTGGCGTTGCTGCGCAGCGCCGGCCGCGAGCCCGCCGGCATCACCGCCAGCGACCTCGGCTTCGTGGTCGGCCCGCGGCTCAACGCGGCCGGCCGGCTGGAAGACATGGCCCAGGGCATCGAATGCCTGATGACCGACGACCCGACTCGCGCGGACGAACTGGCGGAGAAGCTGAGTTCGCTCAATCGCGACCGCCGCGCCATCGAGGCCGGCATGGAAGCGGACGCGCTTGCCAAGCTGAAGGGCTATGACCCAGGCGATTCGGCCAGCATCACCATGCACGATCCGAGCTGGCATCCCGGCGTGGTGGGCCTGCTGGCCTCGCGGTTGCGGGAACGCTTCCATCGCCCGGCGTTCTGCTTTGCCGGCGCGTCCGGTGGCGAACTCAAGGGATCGGGCCGCTCCATCGACGCGCTGCATCTGCGCGATGCGCTCGACCTCGTGGACCGCGCGCATCCCGGCCTGCTGCTGCGCTTCGGCGGACATGCCGCTGCCGCCGGGGCAAGCCTCGACCCGGGTTCGGTGGAGGCGTTCCGGGTGGCCTTCGAAGCGACCGCGACGTCCCTGCTGAGCGATGCCGACCTCGACCGCGTCATCGACACCGACGGCGGCCTGCGCGGCGACGAACTGACACTGCCGGTGGCCGAACTGCTGCGCACCGAAGTCTGGGGCCGCGGTTTCGAACCACCGCTGTTCTCCGACCAGTTCGACGTCGAGGATCAGCGCGTGGTCGGCGGTGCTCATCTGAGATTGCGCCTGCGGCCCACCGCCTCGAAAAGCAGCCCCGTCACCTCCATGCTGTTTCGCCACGCCGGGCAATTGCCACCACGCATCCGGGCCGTCTACCGCCTCGACGTGAACGAATGGAACGGCACCCGCTCACTGCAATTGCTGGTGGAGCACTGGGAAGGGGTGTGAGGTTCGACGCATCGAACCGGGGAACATCCCATATGCAGGTATGCAGGAACGCCTGACCCCGTTTGAAAGATGCCCTTTGAACAGATGTACTACTTTTAGCATACGTTCATGTAATATTGCAGAAACAAGGAGATCCACGATGGCTCAGGCCCAAGAACCGGTAACGATCAGCATCCGCGCCAAGGCGGGGCAGCGCGACTTGATCGACCAGGCGGCCGGCCGCCTTGGCCGCAGCCGCTCGGATTTCATGCTCGAAGCCGCCTGCAGGCAGGCTGAGGATGTCCTGCTCGACCAGACCTACTTCGCGCTCGACGCGGAGCGCTTCGCCGCGTTCCAGGCCATGCTCGACCAGCCACCGGCGCCAACGGATCGCTTGCGCCGCACCCTGAAAGCCGCTGCTCCATGGGACACCGGCGCGATCACAGCCAAGGGCACGGACCGACGGCGCCGATGATTTCGGCGCCACTCCCACTGGCCGCCGATCACGAACTTGCCGGCTTCGAGAGTGGTGAGCCATCGCTCGATGACTGGCTGAAACGCCGCGCGTTCAAGAACCAGGTAAACGGGTCGTCTCGCACCTACGTCGTTTGCGAGGGCAAGACGGTGATCGGCTACTATTGCCTGGCTGTCGGCGCCATTGGCCACGCCGAGGCGCCTGGCGCCATGAAACGAAACCGACCCGACCCGGTTCCCGTCCTCATGATAGGTCGTCTCGCCATTCACCAGGCGCATCATCAGAAAGGCCTCGGCACGGCACTGTTGAACGATGCCATTCGACGTGCCATGCAGGCCGCCGAGATCGCCGGCGTCACCGCGCTGCTGGTGCACGCCATCTCAGAACCGGCCCGGCGCTTCTACCGCTCGCGGGGCTTCATCGAGTCTCCGGTCGAGCCGATGACCTTGGTCCTCATGCTCGCCACGGTCGCCCGAGCCCTCGAAGAATGATCGGGGTCAGGCCTGAATACATGCATATTCACCGATCGCCAACGCCGCGTCCGAGAACGCCATGCCGCCCTTCGGGGTCGCGAGCTTTGCCGTTGCTAGGCGATCAACACCATCCCACAGGTTTTCACGGCGCCGCGATCGAACGTCATTGTTTGCCCGCATCCGGCCGCCGAAGCCGAGCGCTCAATCAGGCAATCCGCAAAATCGGCATTGGTGCTCTGAAAAACCCGTAGTGCTTTCCATACCGTTTCGGCTTGATCGATGACGAGCTCCTTCGTCCGAAGCAGGGCCTCGAACGCCTCGACGAGTTGAGTCCGATCGAGATCATAGGCAGAAGAAAGCACCCAGCCAATCTCGACCACCACGACCAGCGGCACGAACCCTGTCGCCTGAGAGCTCAGGGACTCCACCAGGCGGGTTGCCAGCGGCGATTGCCGGGCGTCGTCCTGCATGATGTAGCGCACCAGGACATTGGTATCCAGTCCGATCATTTGGGGGCGTCTTTGGCGGATGCGCCGCGCCGGGCGATGACCGCATTCATCTCCTCGATCGAGACCGACTTGCGTGGCTTGCCGAACATGCCTTTCAATGCCGTCACCGACCTGGTACCGGCGATGAACTCGTAGCGCCCGGGCGCAATCTCGACGAACTCGACACGGTCTCCGGCACCCACGCCGAGGGCGTCACGAACCGCGGCGGGGATGGTGATCTGGCCTTTGCTGGTGAGGGTTGCGGTAGTCATTTGCATCAAGATGGATTCCGTTACCTTACTTTACGGTAAGGCGGTATCCCGGGCAAGAACTTCGAGTGGCTGGTGTCGAACCCTGCATACCCCCATCCCGACACTGGCGCGGGCCGAGCAGGACCTATGGGTCAGGCCTGCATACGTGGCTGTTGGCGCTGAAGCGCTGACCACACGGTTTTTTCCGGCATCGCGAGACTGAACCTTCGAGTCCTCGCACCGTGTTCCGGCGCCGCGCCAGCTCCCGAACCTGCTGTCGAGCAGCGTGCTTGCTCTGCGCTCCCGCGTCTGGCCGTGCGAATACCGCATCCGATAATACGGTAAAGTACCGTATCAATTTCCGAGAGCCTGTCATGACCACCGCTGCGCGCTTCGATCTCAAGATGGACGCCGACGAGAAGGCCATTGTCGCCAAGGCCGCTGCCTTGATGGGTACGACGATGGCCGGCTTCGTTCGCGTGGCCGCCAAGGAAAAGGCGCAGTTGCTGCTCGATCGCGAAGCGCGGCTGACGTTGACCGAGCGCGATTTCACCGCGTTCGCGCGCGCACTGGACTCGGCTTTTGCGCCGAACCCGGCGCTCAAGGCAGCACTGACCCAGGCGCGCCGCAAGGTTCGGCGTGCTTGATGATTCGCCACTCGATCCTGCGATCCACGATCGGCAAGGTTTCGAGTGCGGCGTGCCGGTGCTGGATGAGTACCTGCGTCGCTTCGCAGACCAGCACCGGCGACGCGGCATCAGCTCGGTCTATGTGCTCGCCGAGTCGGCGCAGCCCGAGCGCATTCTGGGCTACTACACACTGAGTGCGGCAGAGGTCGACGGGCAACGCCTCACCGAGGCCGAGCGCAAGAAGTTGCCACGCTACCCGGTGCCCTGCTTCCGGATGGGCCGGCTCGCGTGCCGAACCGATCAGCGGGGTCGTGGCCTGGGAAAGCTGTTATTGGGCTGCGCCGTCGATCGCTGCCTGAAGGCTCGACAGCAAATCGCGGCATACGCCTTGGTGGTGGATGCGAAAGACGATGTAGCCAAGGCCTTCTACGTGCATTTCGGATTCAAGCCGCTGCGGGATGCGCCCCTGACGCTGTATCTGCCGTTGGGACAATAGCTGGTCTCGCCCTGAGCCACCGCTTTCTTGAAGCTCCTGCGCAACGCCTCACCCGGCGTCGCCCTTCCCCCGGCGTCTCCGCTACAATCGCGGGTTACTCCAGACCATCTCGAAAGACTGCCCATCATGGAAGCCGAACGCCTCAATGCCATCGCCTCGCACCTCGACGACCTGCGCCAGCGTGGCGATGAATTGCGGAGGTATCTTTGACTTCGATACCCGCAAGGCACGCCTGACCGAAGTCGGCCAGCTCACCGAAGACCCCGCCATCTGGAACGACCAGAAGCGGGCGCTGGAGCTGGGCAAGGAAAAGAAGGCGCTGGAAGGCACCGTCCTCTCGCTCGAACGGATCTCGCAAGGCCTCGCCGATGCGCGCGAGCTCTACGACCTCGCGAAAGCCGAGGACGACGATGAAACTCTCGAAGCGGTGGAAGCCGACGCCGCGGCGATCGAGAAGGTGGTGGCGGACCTCGAGTTCCGCCGCATGTTCAACAACCCGATGGACCCGAACAACTGCTTCGTCGACATCCAGTCGGGCGCCGGCGGCACCGAGGCGCAGGACTGGACCTCGATGCTGGAACGCATGTATCTCAAGTTCTGCGAGCGGCGCGGCTTCGCGGTCGAGATCATGGAGGAATCGGCCGGTGAAGTGGCGGGCCTGAAAAGCGCGTCGCTCAAGGTCAGCGGCGACTACGCCTTCGGCACGCTACGCACTGAAACCGGCATCCATCGGCTGGTACGCAAGTCGCCATTCGATTCCAATGCGCGGCGCCACACGTCGTTCGCCAGCATTTTTGTCTACCCGGAGGTCGACGATTCGATCGAGGTCGAGATCAATCCGGCCGACCTGCGCATCGACACCTTCCGCGCCAGCGGCGCCGGCGGGCAGCACATCAACAAGACCGACTCGGCCATCCGCATCACCCACGAGCCCTCGGG
>JANXYG010000082.1 GCA_025350245.1 Betaproteobacteria bacterium | reverse complement strand
GATAGTGCGGCAACCCGTGCGAAAGTAGGTCACCGCAAGGCTCCCCCTCCAGCGATAACACCCCGCATCCTCACAGGATGCGGGGTTTCGTCGTCGCCGACATTCAAGAAGCAGCATCACGACGTTGCCGCATGCGCGGTTGGTGGTCGTGACGCGAGCTTTTACTGATCGGCGCAGTCGCGTCCCGCTCCCTTGGCAGGTCACCGCTGATCAGGCTGTTCATCACCGCCTCCCGAGTCACGATGGCAGGTGACTGCCTGGGGCCTTGGTCACGAATAGCCACGGCGCCCCCCCGAGCACCGCCAAGTACCACCCGCGCAGTGCATGGCCCCACGCTGGAACACTAGTCCAACACGGCGTTCGATTCTGGTACGCTACCGCCACGTTCGAACTTCCCGGGTCAACCGCAATGAAGACCTTGAGGTGCATCGCTGTCCTGTTAGCCGTTCTGGGAGCAGCGCTTGCGCCCGCAATGGCGGAAGATGTCGTCAGGGGCGGGACGCTCACGATGATCGTGCAGCCGGAGCCCCCCGTGCTGGTTTCCGCGTTCAATTCAGCGGCGCCCATCGGCGTGGTCTCGACCAAGATCCTTGAGGGGCTTCTGACCTACGACTTCGACATGACGCCGAAGCCGGTCCTGGCCGAGACCTGGAAGGTGAGCCCGGACGGCAAGAGCATCCTGTTCAACCTGCGCAAGGGCGTGAAGTGGCACGACGGCAAGGACTTCACCTCGGCCGATGTCCAGTTCTCGGTGATGAAGGTGTGGAAGGAACTGCATCCGCGCGGCCGTTCCACCTTCGCGAAGGTCACCGCCGTCGAAACCCCTTCACCCTATGTCGCCATTCTGAAGCTGTCGGAGCCTTCGCCCTACCTGATGAGCGCACTCAGCAGCTACGAAGGCCAGATCCTGCCGCGTCATCTCTATGAGGGGACCGACCTCGCGGCAAACCCCTACAACAGCAAGCCCGTTGGCACCGGCCCGTTCGTTTTCAAGGAGTGGCAGAAGGGTAACTTCGTTCTGCTTGAGCGCAATCCTGCCTACTGGGACAAGGGCAAGCCCTACCTCGACAAGCTGGTCATACGCATCATCCCCGATGCATCCGCGCGCGCCGCGGCGTTCGAGACCGGCGAAGTCCAGCTCGGCGGCTTCAGTCCGGTGCCGTTGAACGACGTCAAGCGCCTCGATGCCACCGGCAAGTTCGACGTCGAGACGCGCGGCTACGAATATCTCGCGCCGATGTTCCTGATGGAGTTCAACCTCTCGAACCAGTATCTCAAGGACATCCGGGTGCGGCGTGCCATTGCCCACGCAGTGGATCGTGACCTCATCGTCAAGACCATCTGGTTCGGCTTCGGCAAGCCCGCTACCGGCCCGGTGCCCTCGGTGCTGACGCAGTTCTATTCGCCCGACGTCACGAAGTATCCCTTCGACCCGAAAAAGGCCGAGGGACTGCTCGACGAAGCCGGGTTCAAGCGTGGTGCCGGTGGCAAGCGCTTCAAGCTGATCCACGATTTTCTGCCGTATGGCAACGACTACCAGCGCACCGCCGAATACCTCAAGCAGGCACTGGGCAAGGTTGGCATCGAGGTCGAGATCCGCAGCCAGGATGTCGCCGCTTTCATCAAGCGAATCTACACCGACAACGACTTCGATTTCTCCACCAATTTCTTCTATGCCCTGCCTGACCCGACCATCGGCGTACAGCGCATCTACTGGTCGAAGAACATCAAGAAGGGCGTGCCGTTCTCGAACTCGTCCGGCTACAACAACCCGGAAACCGACAAGCTGATCGAAGCGATCCAGATCGAGCACGACCGGCGCAAGCGCAAGGACATGATCGGCCGCTTCCAGCAGATCGCCGTCGACGAACTGCCGGTGCTCGATCTGTTCGAGGTCAGGTTCTTCACCCTGGCGAGCAAACGCGTGCAGAACCACACCGACACCGCGGAAGGCGTCTACAGCTCGTTCTCGCGGGTATGGCTGAAGAAGCAGTGATCGGCGCCACGCGCTGACGGTCCGGTCCCGCGTCCTCCTTGCCGCGCTTTCTCCATTATCTGGTTCGCCGCCTGTTGCAGGCCGTGCCCATCGTCGCGGGCATTGCGGTGTTCAATTTCTGTCTGCTGCAACTCGCCCCGGGTGATGTGGCCGATGTTCTGGCTGGTGAGGCTGGCGGCGCCACGCCCGAATACATGGCGCAGATGCGGACCAAGTTCGGTCTCGACCAACCGGTGCCGGTCCAGCTCGGCAAGTACCTGTTGAATGTCGCGCGGCTCGACCTGGGCTACTCGTTCCGCCACAACATGCCCGTGATCGACCTGGTGCTGTCGCGCCTGCCGGCAACCTTGCTGCTGATGGTCGCAGCCATCGCGGGTGCCTTCGGTCTTGGTATCGTGCTTGGCGTCACCGCGGCGCGAAACGTCAATCGACCGATCGACACCATCATCTCGGTCGGCGCGCTGCTCGCCTATGCGACCCCGATCTTCTGGATCGGTCTGATGATGATCCTGTTGTTCTCGGTCAAGCTCGGCTGGTTGCCATCGAGCGGCATGTATACCGTCGGCGCCGATCTCTCGCTCGCCGGACACGTGCTCGACGTGGCGAGGCACATGGTGTTGCCCACGGTCGCGCTCGGACTGTTCTTCATGGCGCTTTACACGCGCCTCATGCGTGCCTCGATGCTCGAGGTCTATGGGCTCGACTACGTGGTCACCGCGCGCGCGAAAGGCCTGTCCGAAACTCGCGTGGCGTTCCGCCATGTACTGCGAAACGCGCTGTTGCCCATGGTGACCATGCTCGGCCTCCAGGTCGGGTCGATGCTCGGCGGTTCGGTGCTGGTGGAAACCGTCTTCGGCTGGCCGGGCCTGGGCCGTCTCGCCTTCGAGGCCGTGTTCCAGCGTGACAACAACCTGCTGCTCGGCATCCTGATGCTGTCGTCGGTGCTGGTGGTGATCGTCAACATCGTCATCGACCTGCTCTATGCGCGCCTCGATCCGCGCATCGACATGCGATGACGCCCCCCCCAGGCAGGGCTGCGCTGCGCCTTCCCCCCGAGGGGGCGCAACATTCCTCGGCAAACCCTGCGGATGTCGCCCCTTCGCTCGCGCCATCGCCACTTGGGGGCGACCCGGCGGGTGGTGTTACGGCCTCGCTTCTTTCATGAAGGATTTTCTGCGGAGGTTCGCGCGTAACAAGGCCGCCGCGGCTGGTGTCGTGATCCTACTGGTGGTCATCGTCATGGCTTTCGCTGCACCGGCCCTCTATCCCGGCAGCCCGTGGGACATGGTGGCGGAGCCGTTCCTCGCGCCCGGCGCCGATCACGCCTATCCGCTGGGTTCCGACATGATGGGGCGCGATCTCGCCGCCGGTGTCTTCCATGGCGCCCGTGTCAGCCTGCTCATCGGCATGGTTGCGACGCTGGTGGCGTTGATCCTCGGCGTGAGCATCGGGGCGGTGGCCGGCTACTACGGCGGCTGGGTCGACGACGTGCTCATGCGGTTCACCGAGATCTTCCAGACCATCCCCGCCTTCATCTTCGCGATCGTGCTGGTTGCCATCTTCCAGCCCACGGTGACCAATATCGTGCTGGCGATCGGCACGGTTTCGTGGCCGCCGGTGGCGCGGCTGACCCGGGGCGAATTTCTCGCGCTGCGCAATCGCGAGTTTGTGCAGGCGTGTATCGCCATGGGTATGGGCGATCTGCGCATCATCGTCGTCCATATCCTGCCCAATGCACTGGCACCGATCATCGTCACGGGTTCACTGATGGTTGCAACGGCCATCCTCACCGAAGCCGGTCTCGCGTTTCTCGGCCTGGGCGACCCCAATGTCATGACCTGGGGCACCATCATCGGCGCCGGCCGCGAAGTGCTGCGCTCCGCCGCGTACGTCACCGCGCTTCCGGGCATCGCCGTCCTGTTCACCGTGCTGGCGCTCAACCTCGTGGGCGAAGGCCTCAACGACGCCCTCAACCCGCGGCTCAAGAATCGCTGACGGTGTCCGCCCCTTGAGCCAGCCGCTGTTGCAGGTTCGCGATCTGCGAACCCACTTCTTCACCCGGGCCGGCGTCGCGCGCGCGGTCGATGGCGTGAGCTTCAGCATCGACGCCGGCGAAACGCTGGCCCTGGTGGGCGAATCGGGCTGCGGCAAATCCGTCACCGCGTTCTCGCTGCTGCGCCTGGTGGCGGATCCACCGGGGCGCATCGTCGGTGGCGAGGTCGTGTTCGAAGGGCGCGATCTGGTGAAGTTGTCCGCAACCGAGATGCGCGCTGTTCGTGGCGATCGCATCGCCATGATCTTCCAGGAGCCCATGACCTCGCTCAACCCGGTGTTCACGATCGGGGACCAGATTCGCGAGGCTATCGTCCAGCATCGGCCGATGTCCCGGCGCGAGGCGTGGAACCGGGTCATCGAAACGCTCGAACTGGTCGGCATTCCCGATCCCGCCCAGCGCGCCCATGAATACCCGCACCGGCTCTCGGGCGGCATGCGGCAGCGGGCGATGATCGCGATGGCGCTGGTCTGTGAGCCACGATTGCTGATTGCCGACGAGCCGACGACCGCGCTCGACGTCACCATCCAGGCGCAGATTCTCGACCTCATCGGTGACCTGAAGCGCAGGCTCGGTATGGGCGTGCTGCTCATCACCCACGATCTGGGCGTCGTGGCTCAGCATGCCCAGCGCGTGGCGGTGATGTACGCCGGACGGATCGTCGAACAGGCGCCGATCCAGGCACTGTTCTCGCACCCGCGACACCCGTACACGCGCGGACTGATCGCCTCGATCCCGAAAGGCGGCCCCGATCCGCAGCGCCTGCAAGAGATCGCCGGCATGGTGCCGGCGCTCACCGACATGCCCGCGGGCTG
>JANXYG010000078.1 GCA_025350245.1 Betaproteobacteria bacterium | reverse complement strand
ACCCTGCTGGTGCGCGTGGACAACGTCACCGAGTCGCCGATCTTGATCGAGCACTTCCGCGACGGCGATTTCGGCATCTATCTCGATCGGCCGCGCAGCGCGCCCCCCATCCGCCAGATCATTCGCGGTGATCGTGAGCCGATCGACTTCGACTCGCGCACCGCGGGCACGCAGGTCCGGCTCGACGACTTCGGCCGGCCTTTCACCACCGACCAGCCCGGGGGCACCGCCGACGACCTGTTGTTCGGCCTCTTCGGCATCGAGGCGATTCCCGAAGGAACCCCCGAGGCCCTGATCGCGGCCAACGCCGGCGAGCGTATCGAGGGCCTGGGCGGCAACGACCTGATCATCGCCGATCCGCTGAGCAAATTTCAGCTCCTGGCCGACCCGCTGAACGAGGAGGTCTACGGCAACGAGCGGCCGCACAACGATCGCGACTGGATCACCGGCGGCGCCGGCCGCGACATCATCTACGCTGGTGGTGGCGACGACCGGGTTGAAGGCGGTGGCGCGAGCGTCACCACAGCGTTCGGCGATGAGGACGTGATCTACGGTGGCGACGGCGACGATGAGATCTACGCCGACGCGCGCCCCGAGACGCTCGATGTCGCGTTCTCGCCGGGCGCCGCCGACACCGCCGGGTGGCGCGGCGACTTCCTGTCGGGGGGCGCGGGCCGTGATCAGGTCGTGGGCGGGTCGTATGCCGATGCGGTGCAGGGCGGGGGCGGCGACGACCTGTTGCTCGGTGGCGCCGGCAACGACGTGATGTGGGGCGACGCCGGCTTCGCCGCCGCCAGCCGCGACTGGACGGTGCGGCGCTTCGCGAGCAACGCCGATGGCGTGCTGTTCTTCGAAGCGCGGCTCGCAGGCGTCGAGTTGCGCGACGTGTCGCCGGCCGGCCGCGACGGCATGTTCGGCGGCAGCGGCGACGACTGGTTGTTCGGCGAGGCCGGCAACGATTTTCTCGATGGTGGCACTGGCGACGACGTGCTGTTCGGCGGTGGCGGTCAGGACATGCTGATGGGAGGCGACGGCAACGACGTGCTCACCGGCGATCGCGCCGAGGGTGTGCTGCCGGCCGACGCCGCCGCCGACTATCTCGATGGCGGCGCCGGCAACGACACCCTCTTCGGCGATGCCGGCGATGACGTGATTTCGGGTGGCCCCGGCACCGATGTGCTGCTCGGTGGTGCCGGCCGCGACATCTATCTGTTCGAGCGCGGCGACGGTGAAGATTTCATCGACGACACCGCCGCGGCCGACGGCAGTGAGGGCAGCGTGCTGATTCTCGGGGCCGGTTTTTCGGCCGACGCGATCCGGTTCAGCCGCGGCAGCCTGCTGGTCGAATTGGGTCCGGGCGATGACCAGGGCAGCCCCGACCGCGTGCACTTCATCAACTTCATGCCGTCGTCGCCGCGCGAGCAGCCGGCGCTCGCCGAGATTCGCTTCGCCGATGGCAGCCGCCTCTCCTACGAGCAGATTCTCGCGCGCGGTTTCGACATCGACGGCACCAGCGGTGACGACAACGGACTCGGTGCCGGACCGCCGTTGCTCGGCACGGCGGTGGCGGATCGCATCCGCGGGTTCGACGGCAACGACGTAATCTTTGCCGACGACGGCGCCGATGTTCTCGATGGCGGTCGCGGCGACGACGTCATGTACGGTGATGCCGGCGACGACACGCTGATCGGCGGGGCGGGCGCCGATGCCATGTTCGGCGGCGCCGGCAACGATCGCTTCGTGGTCGATGCCGACGACCGCGTGACCGACGACGAAGGCATCAACACCTACGTCTTCGGCACCGGCGTCACGCCGGGCGATGTCGTGGTCCGCCGTGTGGCCCTTGCCTGGTTTTCTTCTTACACGGTTTACGTACACGAGCGGCCCCTCACGTCCGTCGCAGGCGACAAGATTTCGGCGTTGGGGTCGTTCGTGTTTTCCGGCGGGGAGGTGGTGTCGGGGGCGGCGCTGCTGGCGGCCTCGCCCGGCGAAGCCCTGTCGCTCTTCGGCACCGAAGCCGGCGAACGGCTCGCCGGCAAGAGCGCGAACGATTTTGTACAAGGCCTCGAGGGCGACGACACGCTGACCGGCGGCGCCGGCAACGATACGATCGGCGGTGGCCGGGGCGACGACATCCTCGTGGGTGGCAGCGGCAATGATCTGCTCGATGGCGGCTTCGGCAACGACGTCTACCAGTTCGAGGCCGGCGATGGTCACGACCAGATCACGATCGAGGGATTGCTACCGTCGTCGAGCGCCGGCGTCATCCGCTTCGGCGAGAGCGTCGATCGCGCAGGCACGCGGCTGACTCGCGAGACCAGTGGTGCACTGGCGATTGCCTATGGCAACGGCGACACGGTGCGCATCCCGCGCTTCTACCGGGAACCCGGCAGCGGCATCGCGGGCGTGGAGTGGGCCGACGGCACCGCCATCAGTCAGGCGACGCTGCTGGCCATGCCCAGCCCCGACATCGTCGGCACGCCGGCCGCCGATCAGCTCTCGGGTGGGTTCTTCGCCGAGCGCCTCGTCGGCAACGCGGGCGATGACACCCTGCTCGGGCTCGAAGGCAACGACACCATCGACGGCGGCACGGGCGCCGACCTGCTCGATGGCGGTGCAGGCAGTGATCTGCTCATGGGTGGTGCCGGCAACGACAGCTACCGGCTGGCGGTGGACTCGGGCAGCGACATCGTGATCGAGTCCGGCGGCGATGGCTCGAACACCATCGCGCTCGGTGCGGGCCTCACGCCCGATGACGTCTCGGTGGTTCAGCGCGGCAGCGATCTCGAGGTGGGCCTGCTCGGCCTCGGTGATACGTTGCTGTTGCGCAATGCCGCCGATCATGCCGAGCAATGGCTGCTCGCCGGCAGTCACGGCACGGCAATGACCGTGGGCTTGCGCCTGAGCGAGCAGGCCGCCACCGACGAGGCCTCGATGGACGCCGTGCGCAACGCCGCGTGGCGCGCGGTGCGTGCGGTGTGGGCGACCGACCTCGCCCGGCAAGGCATCGCCCTGGGCGCCGACGATCGCTGGTCGCGCACACAATCGCCGCCGATCCAAGTCACGCTGGTGCGCACCAACGACGCCGTCTCGCGCCACTTCGAGCACCTCGACGGCACCATCGATGGCGGCACCGGCGTCCTGCCGCGACCCGACGACTGGTCGGTGGAGCGCCGCACCTCGGTGACCCCGACGATCCATCACAACACCGGCTCGATCCAACGCGAGGTCATCCAGGCCGAGGCAGCTACGATTGTGCGCGCGTGGCCCGGCACCGAAAGCACCCAGACCACCACTTATCGTCATGTCGCCATGCGCTGGGACGTGCGCTGGGGCGACACCATGGTCACGCGCAACTTCATCCGCGCGCCGTATCTCGCCTTCGAGGATGGCGGCCCCGGATCGTCCAACACTGGCGGACCGCGGCAGGTGCTCAAGGGCTGGTTCCACACCACCAACGTGCATCGCGAAGCGGTCGGCGTTGCCACCGGCACCATCGGCGCGCTCGTCACCGATCCCCCGCCGGTCAGATCCGACGCCGAGCCCGGGCATCTGCTGGCGGCCATCGTTGCGCGCGACACCCTCTACCGTTACACCGAAACCCTCGGCGATGACGCCGATAATCGCATCGAGGGTGGCTATTTCGCCGCGGGCGGCGGCGGCAACGACGTGATCCTCCGCGCTCGCGTGGGCTACGGCGGCGACGGCAACGACACCCTCGACGGCGGTGAGGTGCTGTTCGGCGGCAATGGCGACGACACCATCCGTCTGTACGGGGTCGCGCAGGTGGCGCCTTACACGCACGGGCATGGCGGCGATGGCAACGATTGGCTGAGCGGTGGCGACCGGCTCTACGGCGATGCCGGCAACGACACGCTTGGCGGCGCTACCCTGCTCGACGGTGGCGACGGCGATGATCGCCTGGAGGCGGGCGCAACGCTGTTCGGCGGGCGCGGCAGCGAGGTGCTGATCGGTGGGCGCGGCAGCGATGTGCTGATCGGCTCGGCCGAGGGCAGCACATTCCGGTTCGGGGCGAACGAACCCGGCGCCGATCAGGTGTTCGCGCCCGGCGTCGGCAGCACCACGGTGCTCGACCGCTTCTATCGTTCGCGCGGCTTTCCATTGTGGGAGTACCAGCAGCAGTATCCCGGCAGCTATATCTGGCTCACCGATGGCTCGCCCGTGGTCGCCGATCACCCGTTCGACGGCGCCATCTGGATGGGGCCGCTGCCCCCGCCGCCACCCATACCCGCCGCGAACGACTTCACCGGCATGGCCTGGCTGGTGTCGGAAGGTCTGGTGCCGGCCGATACCGCGGAGTTCGGCCCCGGCATTGCACCGGAACAACTCACCTGGTCGTGGTCCACGCGCGTGCTGACGGATCCCTTCGGCACCACCGATCAGGTGCCGGCACGGTATGCGGTGCTCACCGCGCAACTCGCGCCCGGTCAGTCGGTGGATTTCATCCTGCCACGTGGCGATAGTCCGCTGGGCAGCGGCGTCGAGCGCTTCCGCTTCGCCGATGGCACCGAGGTCGGCATGGCCGAGCTGTTGGCCACGCTGCCGGTGTTCGACCTCGATCCGTCCGACGGTCCGCTGACGCTCTCCGGAACCGCCGGTCCCGACACCTTGCGCGGTCTGCGCGATGACGATGTTCTGCTTGGGTTGGCGGGCGCTGACACGCTGGATGGTGGCGCCGGCGGCGACCTGCTCGACGGCGGCCCCGGCATTGACCAGTTGATCGGGGGCGAGGGCGACGACACCTATATCGTCGACAACAAAGGCGACATGGTCGTCGAGCTCGACGGCGGCGGCTGGGATCTGGTGCGCAGCTCGGTCGGGCTGACGCTGCCTGCCTTTGCCGATGCGCTCGAGTTGATGCCGGGCGCCACCTCCGGACGGGGCAATGCGCTCGCCAACCACCTCGTGGGGTCCGGCGGCAATGACACCCTGTGGGGCGGAGGCGGCAGCGATATCCTGCAAGGGGGCAACGGCAGGGATACGTTGGCCGACACCGGTGCGCTGCCAAGCCGCATCGTCGTGTCGGCCACGGCCGCCGGCGCGCCTTCGACTCTCATCCTCGGCCAGATTCGTGTCGACGGCATGCATCAGCGCTCTTTCCTGGTGCGGTCGGGCCGCGAATCGACCGTGGTCGTCGACCTGAACGCCGATCCCGGCATCACCCACCAGATCGACGTTGTGTTCGTTGGCAGCATCGGTTCGGGTGCGGCGGCGGACCGTGCCCTGGTCGTGCACGAGCTGACGCTCGACGGGATCGCGGTGCCGCTCTCGGGCAACGGTGCGACTTTCGACGCGGGCCGCGGCAACGGCGCCTTCGATGGCGTTGGCGTCACGGCCGCGCAAGGCGTGCTGGCCGAGCCCGGTGCGCTGCGACTGACGGCCGCGCCAACCGAAAGCAGCAACGACCTGCTCGACGGCGGACCGGGCGACGACACCCTGGTGCTTGGCGCCGGCAACGATTTGGCCGCGGGCGGCCCCGGCAACGACCGCCTCACGCTGCACGCCGGCAACGACGTGATCGCCTTCGATCGTGGCGATGGCACCGACTCGGTGTTCCTCGCGAGCGGTGCCACGCCGACGCTCTCGCTCGGGGGCGGCATCGGCATCGGCGACATCGTCCTGTCACGAGACCGCGACACGCTGATCGTCGATACCGGCGCGGCGGCCGACCGCATCCGCTTCGTCAACTGGTATGCCCGCGGCCTGGCGCAACGGGAGGTGAAGCTGCAACTGATCGACCCGGGCAGCATCGGCGGCGCGGGTGGGGTTGCCGATGCCACCGCCACGGTTTTCGATTTCGATGCGGTGGTCGGGGTGTTCGACGCTGCGACTGCCGCCGCGACCGCCGCCGCGACGACTGCCAGCGGCTGGCGCGCGGCACATGCCTTGCTACACGACGGCAACGGGGAATTGCTCGATGACGCTGTGATCGGCGGCGCGCCGACGATGCACTATGCGCTCCAGCGCAGTTTCGGCGGGCTGGGGCAGGATGCGGTTCAGGCAACGCTGAACGCGCCGGCGTTCGGCAATAGCGCGCAGGCGGTCGGCAGCGGTGGTTCGGGCTCGGACCTGCAGCGTCGTTTGTTGTAACCGGATCCACTTGAGAAGGCTGGGGTTTCCCTCATCCCCAGCCCTTTCCCGGGGGAGAAGGGAGCGGTAGCTCTCTGCGCTGGGGAGCGGTAGCTCTCTGCGCTGGGGAGCGGTAGCTCTCTGCGCTGGGGAGCAGTACACCTCCCTCTCCCCCCGGGAGAGGGATCGAGGGTGAGGGAGGCCGGGCAATGTCGCCAATCAGGAACCGGGTTGCCCCCGCGCCGCAAACTTCTTGTCGGCCGCTGCGCAGACGTGCAACGGCCTTCTGCAACTCTCACGGAGCTGTCGATGATTCTCGTGGTTGGCGGGGCGGGCTACATTGGTTCGCACATGGTCAAGCTGTTGCTGGCGCAGGGCCGCGAGGTCTGCACGCTGGACAATCTCTCCACTGGTTTTCGGGATGCGGTGCTGGGCGGCGAGTTCCACCAGATCGATCTCGCCGATGCCCCCGCGGTCGATGCCTTGATGGCCTCGCGCCGGTTCGACGCGGTGATGCATTTCGCGTCGTCGATCGTGGTCGGCGAATCGGTGAAAGACCCGGCCAAGTACTACCGCAACAACGTGGCCAACACGCTCAACCTGCTCGAAGCGATGGTCCGGCACAAGGTCGGGCGCTTCATCTTCTCGTCGACGGCGGCGATCTTCGGCGAGCCGCAGCGGGTGCCCATCGACGAAGACCACCCGAAGCAGCCGGTCAATCCGTACGGCGCCTCGAAGTGGATGATCGAGCGCGTGCTCGCCGATTTCGGCCATGCCTACGGACTGAAGTCGGTGTGCCTGCGCTACTTCAACGCCTGCGGTGCCGACCCCGAAGGACGCATCGGTGAGCGGCACGACCCCGAGACCCACCTGATTCCGCTGCTGCTGCAAGTGGCCTCCGGCCGCCGTCCGAACATCTCGGTCTTCGGCCGCGATTACCCCACGCCCGACGGCACCTGCATCCGCGACTACATCCACATCGAAGACCTCTGCACGGCGCACCTGCTGGCGGTGGATCATCTGGTGGCCGGCGGTGACAGCCGCGCCTTCAACCTCGGCAACGGCACTGGTTTTTCAGTTCAAGAAGTGCTCGAGACCGTGCGGCGCGTGACCGGCCATCCGATCCCGGTCGTCGACAGCCCGCGCCGCGAGGGCGATCCGGCCCGGCTGGTGGCCGATTCCACCCGTGTGCGGCAGCAGTTCGGCTGGACCCCGCGTTACGCCGACCTCGATCTGATCGTGCGCCACGCCTGGGCATGGGAGCAGAAGTGCGCCGGCATGCCCGCCCATCGCTAGAGAAACGTCCACCCCCAGGCTTCGCTGCGCCTTCCTCCGAGGGGACGAGCATCCTCGGGGGACTCTGCGGTTCTGCCATCCGGCTGAAATGCCCAAAAATAGTCCTGATTAGCGACATTGCTCAGCGTCCCTCACCCTCGGTCCCTCTCCCGGGGGGAGCAACTGTGTCTTGCTCCCTTCTCCCTCCGGGAGGGCCGGGGATGAGGGAAACCTGAGCGTTGATAGCGAGGTTGCGTTGTTGTGGGCCAGTCTTGTGGTTGTTGTGTTGCGGTCATCCGGAGGCGTAGTGGCTGAACTTCATCGCCAATCGGAAAAACAGTTCAGGTTTTCACACAAGCTGCCGTTAGCTTTTCCTGATAGCCCCGTACACGCCTGTCGCAATTCGGCGACAGGCGTGTAAGCTTTTGCCTGCTGCCTGCAGTCCCTGCGGGCTACTCGCAACGCGTCTTTTCAGGAGCAGCTTCCATGGCCATTCGCTTCGGCACCTCCGGCGACGATGTGCTCGTTGCCCAAAGTTCCACCGACACCCTGGTCGGTCTGGACGGCAACGACATCTTCGATTTTTCCCTGGTCGGCACGGCCATCGTCATCGAGGAGGCGGGCGGTGGCACCGACACGATCATTACCCCCGGCGACGCCGTGCTGCAAGACTTCGTGGAGAACCTCACGCTGACGCCGGGTGCGGCCGCCAGCGTGCTCACCGGCAACACCCTGGACAACCGCATCGAAGGCGCTGGCGGTGCCGACACTCTCGATGGCGGCGCCGGCAAGGACACGCTGGTCGGCGGTGGTGGCAACGACCTCTATTTCATCGACAATGCCAATGATGTCGTGATCGAAGCCGTGGCCGGGGGCACCGACGAAGCCCGTGCCACGGTCAGCATGATCCTCGCGGCGAACGTCGAGAATGGCACGCTGATGGCCGGGTCGATCGCCACGACGCTCACCGGCAATATTCTCGACAACATGCTCGTCGGCAACGAACTGGCCAATCTGGTCGACGGCGCAGCGGGCAACGACACGATCAGCGGCAACGACGGCAATGACACGCTGCGTGGCGGCGACGGCAACGACTCCATCAGCGGCGACGCCGGCAACGATTCGATCGACGGCGGCAATGGCAATGACACGCTGTTCGGCATGGCGGGCGACGACCGGTTGACGGGCGGCGCTGGTAACGATTTGCTGACAGGCGGCACCGGCCGCGATACGCTCATCGGCGGCACCGGCAACGACACCTATGTGCTGGCGGCGGGCGATGGCGCCGATGTGATCATCGAGGCCGTCGCCGGCGGCATCGACACGGTGCTGGTCGATGCGTCCATCCTGAGCTTCACGGCCGCCACCGGCATCGAGGCGGTGATCGTGAGCGGCGGCAACGATTTCACGCTGATCGGCAATGCTGCCGCCAACACACTGGTTGGCGGCACCGGTGCCGACCACATCGAGGGGCTTGCCGGCAACGACGCGATCGATGGCGGGGCTGGCGCCGACACCATGATCGGCGGTCTTGGCAACGACCAGTACACGGTCGACAATGCCGGTGACCAGGTGATCGAACTGTCGGGCGTCGGCAGCGGCAACGACCGCGTGTTCTCCTCGCTCGCCAACTACACGCTGCCCGCGAATGTCGAGCGACTGATGCTGGTCGAGCAGTCGGCCGCGCTGGTCGGCGTTGGCAATGCGCTCGACAACGTCATCGATGGCAACTCGGCAGCGAATCGTCTGGAGGGCGGCGCCGGCAACGACCTGCTCGACGGCCATGCTGGCATCGACACGATGGTGGGAGGCGCCGGCAACGACACCTTCGTCGTGGATGTGGCGGGCGACTCGATCGTCGAACTGGCCAACGGCGGCACGGACCTCGTGCGGGTCGCCGCCGACATCACCTACACCATGGCCGATAACGTGGAGACCGCCCAGATAACCGCGGCGCAGGCCCACGTGATCGGCAATCGCGGGGCGAACACCATCACCGGTGGCGCCGGGGCGGACATCCTCGACGGCGGTCGCGGCATCGACCGCCTGATCGGTGGCGCCGGCGACGACACCTACTACGTCGACAACGCGGCCGACACGATTGTCGAGAATCCGGGTGGCGGCATCGATACCGTGTACGCGTCGACCACATACACGCTTGCCGCGAACGTCGATCGCCTTATCCTGGTCGGCGCCGCTGGCGCGATCAACGGCATCGGCAGTGCGGGCAACGACACGATCACCGGCAATGGCAGCGCCAATACGCTCGACGGCCGCGCTGGCAACGACGTGTTGATCGGCGGCGCAGGCAACGACACCCTGATCGGCGGCGAAGGCAACGACGTGCTCGACGGCGGGACCGGCGTGAATGCCTTCGACGGCGGCAATGGCAACGACACCTACGTGGTCAGCGGCAACGCCGATACCATCGTCGACAGCGGCGGACACGACCTGCTGCTGTCCAATCTGTTCCAGGCGGATCTCTCCAGCTACACGACCGCACTTCCGCTCGGCGGTTTCGCCGTCGTCGCGATCGAGGATCTGCAACTGGCCGAAGGCGCCTTGATCCGGAACGGTTTCGGCAACGCGCTCGATAACCGCATCATCGGCAATTCGCAGGCCAACCTGCTCGACGGCGGCGCGGGCAATGATTTTATCGATGGAGCGGGCGGGAGTGATGTGATGCGCGGCGGGCTCGGCAACGACACCATGCGCGTGTCCGATGCCGGCGACAAGGTCGTCGAAAACCCGAACGCCGGGATCGACACGGTTCTGGTGGGCTTGGCCACCTACGATCTGTCGATTGCGCCGGCCGGCGGCGAGAATCGGTCCAACATCGAGAACCTGGTCTACGAAGGCACGGCCGATGCCACTCTCACCGGAAACGCACTGGCGAACAAGATCACGGGCGGCATCGGCAACGACCTGATCGATGGCAAGACCGGCAACGACACCATGATCGGCGGCGCCGGCAACGATACCTACGTGGTCGACAGCTTGAGCGACGTCGTCACCGAGGCGGCGGGCGGCGGCAACGACAAGGTGATAATCACAGCCAACAACACGCTGCCGCTGTCGGCGGTAGTCCTGGTCGACCTGACGGCGACGACCTCCACGGCGACGCGCTATGCGCTGCCCAATGTCGAGAACGTCACGATCCAGGGCACCGGGCTGTACAACATCACCGGCAACGCGGCCGACAATGTGCTTGTCGGCAACGGGTCCAGCAACACCATCCTGGGTGGCGCCGGCAACGACAGCATCGACGGCGGCGCCGGTCTCGGCGCCGATTCCATGGCCGGCGGCACCGGCGACGACACCTACATGGTCCGCAGGGGCGACGGCGCCATCGGCGGGCAACAGCCCAGTGACGACATCATCACCGAACTGGCCAATGGTGGGCACGACCTTGCAATCGTCAACACCATCGTCGCCGGCGACTACCTCCTGCCCGCCTTCGTGGAAGACCTGCAGGGAACCCTGGCCAGCGGCCACGTCTGGTCCGGCAACGGGCTGGACAATGCGATCGACATCATGGCTGCGGGCGGCGGCACGATCAATCCGGGCCTGGGCACCCACGACAGCGTCACGGTGCGCGGTCTGACGTCGGAAACGCTTACCGTGACCGATCCCGACGGCACTGATTTCGTTGCGCTCGTGCTGTCGGGTGGCACCAGCACATTGCATCTGGAAGGCGGCGGCGTGGATGACGTTCGCTTCAATCTCCTGAGCGGCACCAGTACCGAGACCGCTTTCTTCGCGCCTAGCGCAGCCGTTCTGGTCACCGGCGCCGGCTCGCTCGGCCTGAACGGTGTTGGCGTGACCAATGCCTACACGCTAAATGACTTCACCGGCACGTTGACGTTCGGCGCGACCGCGGCTGGCGCCAGCGATGCGCTTGCGCTGACGCTCGACAATGTGCAGGGTGCTCTGGCGACCACCAACACCGCCGTCGAACGTTTCGATCTCGATTCGCAAGGTGCGGTGGCCAATACCCTCGGCGTCGGTGGCGTGGGCCATTTGCCGGTGGTGGGTCTGCCCGGTCTGTCGGTCACCGGCGAGACCACGCTCGACCTCACCGGCATCGGCAACACCGGGTTCGATGTCCTGCTCCATGGTTTCACCGGCGCCCGGCTGGGGCTCGCCGCGCAGACCGTGGGCAGCATCCAGGACTGGACGCTGCGCACCGACGGCAGCGCGACGGAACTGGCGATCACAGCCGGTACTGACGCGAACTTCCTCACCGTGAACACCAATGGCACCGGCGGCGAGTCGGTGCTGACACTGACCGGTGAATCGACTGCCGGCACGGTCAACCTGGTGGGAAATCAGGGGCTGTCGCTGCTGGGTGTTTCCGGCGGGACGGTGAACTCGACCATGGATGGCATCGGCGTTGTGTTGCGCGCTGTGTTCGATGGGGCCACCAACTTTGTGGTGACGAGTGGCCAGGTCGATACCAATCTCACCGGCTCGTCGGGCGCGGATACCTTCGTGTACGGCGCGAGCCTCGATTCGAATGATGTCGTGGCTGGTGGCGGTGGCACCGATTCGCTGACGGCCACCTTTGCCGCGCCCACCCTGATGGACGCAGGGGCGGTGGTGACCGTTGCACCAACCATTGCCTCGGTGGAGGCGATCACCTTCAATGTGCTCGGCCGCTATCTGATCGATGCCACCGCGATGGATGCCAGCGTGGTCACCATCACCGGTGGTGGCGTCAATCCAGTGTTCCCGATTCCGCCTCTAGCCTTGGAAGTGCAGAACGGGCGCGGCGAATGGAACGCGTCGGCATACAACAAGGGCTTCACGTTCTCCGCGGCGGCGGACGCCAATGGCGTCACCGTGACCGGTGGCTCCGGCGTCGACAACATCACCGGCTCGGCGGGCAATGACGTGATCGACGCGAAGGCAGGGGCGTTGTCGACGGTGACCGGTGGCGATGGCAACGACATCTTTCGTTTTACGACCGCAGCCAACGGCATCAACGTGACCAACGTCACCGATTTCCAGAGTGGGGTGGACCACATTGAACTCGCGAATGAGACTATGGCGCTACTCGGCGCAAATGGAGCCCTGGATCCATCGGTATTCAAGGTTTACTCGGATTTCGCAGCGCTAGCTGCTGGCCCGGAAGCGCTAAAGTACTCGTCATCGGTAGGGCAGCTCTTCTATGACAACCACGATCCAAACGTGGCGCACCCGCATCTGTTCCAGATCATGACGCTCAACCTGAATGGCGGGGTGGCCACCCTTGCCGCCTCGGACATCACCGTGATCTGACCGCACCCGGGCGGGCGTTGGTCCACGCGCGCGATCAGAATGAAAAACGCCCGGCATGCGCCGGGCGTTTTTCGTTGCGGTTGATGCCTGAAGGGCTAGATCACATGGATGTCGCTTGCCGCCAATGTCGCTCCGCCGCTCAGCGTGGCAACCAGGGCCGCGACACCGGCACCAGAACCATCCGCGTCGTAGAACAGGTGGCCATTGGAGGTATCGAAGATCAGCCGGTCGGTTGCTGTCGTCGCCACACCGGTGAGGTTGGCTTCGAACGCGTTCGACGCCAGTGCCCCGACCGCGCCGAGCGCCGCGTAGATGGCGTGGTCGAAGTGCAGGCTGTCGGCTCCCGAGACGAAGTCGGTTACCACGACCGCGTCGGCCGGCAGGATCGATGTATTGAACTCGAACACGTCGTTGCCACCGCCACCGGTCAGCGTATCCAGCCCGCCGTTGCCGTTGATCGTGTCGTTGCCGAGAGCGCCGTCGAGCACGTTGTTGCCTTCGTTGCCGCTGATGACGTTGTCGAGTTCGTTGCCGGTGCCGTTGATGTTGCCGAAGGTGAAGACCAGTTGCAGGTTTTCGACATTGGCGGTCAGCGTGTAGCTGATGAGAGCGCCGACGGTATCGGTGCCTTGCCCTGCGCTTTCGACGACGACGTCACCGGGGTTGTCGACGAAGAACAGGTCGTCGCCGAGGCCGCCAATCATCGTGTCGTTGCCGGAGGTGCTGGAGAACGTGCCGTTGAACGTGTCGTTGCCATCGCCGCCGGTGAGGAGGTTGTTCGCGGCGTTGCCATCGATGGCGTTGTTGCCGGCGTTGCCGGTGCCGTCGATCTCGGCCGTGCCGTTCAGCGTCAGGTTCTCGAGATCGGCTCTGGTGGCAATGCTATAGGTGATGGATGAGATCACCGTATCGATGCCGCTGGTGTCGACAGCAATCACATCGCCGACATTGTCGATGACGTAGGTGTCATTGCCGGCGCCGCCGTCCATCGAGTCGGCGCCCGCGCCGCCGTCGAGCTGGTCATTGCCCAGGCCGCCGAGCAGCGTGTCGTTGCCACCACCCCCGGAGAGGGTGTCGTTGCCGCTCAGGCCGTTCAGCACGTTGTTGTCTGAATTGCCGCTCAGGAAGTTGGCCGCCGCACTGCCGGTGATGTTGAACAGGCCGGAACCTTGCAGGAATGCCCATTCGACATTGCCGCCCGATAGCGTGGTCAGGTCGATCGTCTGTGCCACGTTGGTCAGGTTCGAATACAGCACGAACAGGCGGTCGAAGTTGCCGCCACCGGCGAGCTCGACGATGGTGTCGGTGGGGCTGCTCACGAAGAACGAGTCGTTCCCCGTGCCGCCCACGAGGTGATTGGTGCCCTCGTCTCCGTACAAGCTGTCGCTGCCGGCGCCGCCGATGAGCGTGTCGTTGCCCAGGCCGCCGTGCAGCACGTTGGCGCTGCCGTTGCCGGTGATGATGTTGTCCGCGTCGTTGCCGGTAACGTCGTATAGGCCGGTGCCGGTGATGGTGACGTTTTCGGTGTTGAGCGCGCCGATGACCCCGGCCGACGAGTTCGCGGTCATGTCGATGAGCAGCGTGTTGATCGGGTCGCCGAAATTGGGGTTGGGATTGTTGAACAAGATGTTGACCGTGTCCGTTCCACCGCCCACCGCTTCCGTGACCACGTCGCCGACCGAATCCACGGTATAGGTGTCGTTGCCGGCGCCACCGACCAGGGTGTCGTTGCCGGCACCGCCATCCAGGGAATCGTTGCCGAGACCGCCATCGATCCGGTCGTTGCCGGCGCCGCCGTGCAGCGTGTCGTCGCCGGCATCGCCGAAGATCGTGTCGGCGCCGTTGCCACCGTCGATCGAGTCGTTGCCGTCGCCGCCGCTCACGGAGTCGTTGCCGTCGCCACCGTCGAGGGTGTCGTTGCCGTCGCCGCCGAGCAGGGTGTCGTTGCCGTCCGATCCGCTGAGACTGTCGTTGCCGTCGCCGCCGAGCAGGGTGTCGTTGCCGGCGCCGCCGTCGAGGGTGTCATTGCCGATACCGCCGTCGAGCTTGTTGGCCGAGAGGTTGCCGATCAGGACATTGTTGTTCTCGTCGCCGGTGAGGTTGACCGCGGCGACTCCGGTGAGCGTGGCGTTCTCGATGCCGTCGAACTTCGCCAGCGTGAGGTCGACAGCGAAGTCGGCTTCGACCGTATCCACGCCTCCCGCGCCGGTTTCGATGATGACGTCGGTGGCGTCGATGCGATAGACGTCGCTGCCGTCACCGCCGACCAGGGTGTCGGCGCCGAGACCGCCGATCAGGGTGTCGTTGCCTGCCCCGCCATCGATCAGGTTGGCGCCCGAGTTGCCGGTGAGGACGTTGTCGCCCGCGTTGCCGGTGAGTGCCGCGCCGGCCGCACCGAGGAGGGTCGCATTCTCGATGTTGGCGTAGTCGGCCAGATTGATCGAGAAGGTGGCCTCGACAGTGTCGATGCCGCTGCCGACGCCGCTGCCTTCGGTGATCGTGTCGCTCGCATCGATCACGTAGACGTCGTTGCCGGCGCCGCCGACCAGGGTGTCCGCCCCGAGTCCGCCGATCAAGGTGTCGTTGCCGCTGGCGCCCGTGAGCGTGTTGGCTGCGCTGTTGCCGACGAGTAGATTGTCGGCGGCATTGCCGGTCAGGTCGACCGCGGCCGTGCCGGTGAGGGTGGCATTCTCGATGTTCGCGAATGCGGCCAGGGCTAGGTTGATCGCGATCGCGGCTTCGACGGTGTCGATACCGCCGCCGACGGCTTCGGTGGTGATGTCGCCAGCGTTGTCGATGACGTAGGTGTCGTTGCCGGCCCCGCCGATCATGGTATCTGCGCCACCGAGACCGTCGATCCGGTTGTTGCCGGCGTTGCCGGTGATGATGTTGTCCTGCCCGTTGCCGGTGGCGTTGATATCGGTGGTACCAATCAGCGTGAGGTTCTCGACGTTGAAGCCGAGCGTGTAGCTGATCGATGCCCGGACCAGATCGGTGCCGCCCCCGGCGACTTCCTGCACCGAGTCGCCGAGCGAATCGACCACATAGGTGTCGTTGCCGTCGCCGCCGATCAACGTGTCGTTGCCCGCGCCGCCGTCGAGCACATCATTGCCGCCACCGGCGGTGATGAGATTGGCGCCGGCATTGCCGGTGAGCACGTTGTCGCCGGCGGTGCCGGTGAGGTTGGCAGCGGCCGCGCCGGTGAGCGTGGCGTTCTCGATATTGAGGAACTGCGCCAGGTTGAGGTTCAGCGAGAAGCCGGCCTCGACGGTGTCGTTGCCTGCGACTGGGCCAGCGCTTTCGGTAGTGACATCGGCCAGGGAATCGATGCGATAGACGTCGCTGCCGTCGCCCCCGACCAGGGTGTCGTTGCCGAGCCCGCCGACCAGGGTGTCGTTGCCGGCACCGCCGCTGATGTTGTTGGCCGCCCCGTTGCCGATGAGGAGGTTGTCGCTGCCGTCGCCGATGATGTTGTACTTGCCTGTGCCCAGGACGGTGACGTTCTCGACGTTCTGGGCGCCGATCACGTTGGCCGAGGACATGGCGGTGAGGTCGACGGTGATCGCGGTGGTGAGCGAAGGATTGTTGAACGCGACTCTCAGGGTGTCGTTACCCTGGTTGACCAGTTCGGTGATGACGTCACCGGCGTTGTTCAACACATAGGTGTCGTTGCCGTCGCCGCCGGTCAGGTTGTCGACGGTGGCGGGGAGGGTGTTCTTGACGCCGTTGATCAGGTTG
>JANXYG010000138.1 GCA_025350245.1 Betaproteobacteria bacterium | reverse complement strand
TGCTGCGGCTGGTGGCCCAGCACACCTATGTTCATCGAGAAAAGTTGTCCAAGCCCCGCAAGCCAGGACCAAAACCACACAAATACATGACTCAGAAACATTGTTGATGAGCTACACGTGGCTTAACTTGGGTGGATTGGGCAATTTCCGGAAAGACGATTGGACAGTACGTCAGGTGGCAAAGGATAAGAAACGCAACTGTCGCCGAGTATAGAAGAAGCTCGGCCGGCCGCCACCGGAACGTAGCGAAAGCAGAATGCCGGCGGCGTTCTGCTACCCCAGATTCACCATCACATGCCGCACCACGGTGTAGTCCTCCAGCCCGTACATCGACAGGTCCTTGCCGTAGCCTGACATCTTCATCCCGCCGTGCGGCATTTCGGTGGCGAGCATGAAGTGGGTGTTGATCCAGGTGGCGCCGTATTGCAGGCGCGCGGCGGTCTTCATGGCGCGCGAGACGTCCTTGCTCCACACCGATGACGCGAGGCCATAGTCGGAATCGTTGGCCCATGCCACGGCGTCATCGACGTCGCTGAAAGGCGTGACCGACACGACCGGACCGAAGACTTCCTTGCGCACGATCTCGTCGTCCTGGGTGGCGCCGGCCAGCAAGGTGGGCTCGTAGTAGAAGCCGTTGCCGACGCCCTTGTTGCCGCCGGTGACGACACTGATGTGCTTGAGGGCCTTGGCGCGTTCGACGAAACCGGCGACGCGATCGCGCTGGATGGCGCTGATGACCGGACCGAGTTCGGTGGCCTCGTCATCGGTCGGGCCCATCTTGAGCGAACCGACCGCGCTACCGAGATCGGCCACGAGCTTGTCGTAGATCTTCTTGCCGGCATAGATACGGCAGGCGGCGGTGCAATCCTGGCCGGCGTTGTAGTAGCCGAAGACCTTGACGCCTTCGACCACCGCGGCGAGATCGGCGTCGTCGAACACGATCACCGGGGCCTTGCCGCCGAGTTCGAGATGGGTGCGCTTGATGGTGTCGACCGCTGCGCGCAGCACCGCCTGCCCGGTACCGATGCTGCCGGTCACCGAGACCATCGCCACCTTGGGGTGCGAGATGAGCGGCTGGCCGACCACCGGGCCGCGGCCATGCACGACATTGACCACGCCTTCCGGGAAGATCTCGGCGAGCAGGCGGGCAAAGGCGAGCGTACTGAGCGGCGTGAGTTCGGACGGCTTGATCACGACGGTGTTGCCGGCGGCGAGTGCGGGTGCGAGCTTCCACGCCGCCATCATCAGCGGATAGTTCCAGGGCGCGATCTGACCGATCACGCCGATCGGGTCGCGCCGGATCATGCTGGTGTGATTGGCGAGGTACTCCTTGGTGGCCGAGCCGGTGAGGCAGCGGGCGGCGCCGGCGAAGAATCGATAGACATCGGCGATGGCGGGCAACTCGTCGGCCAGCGCCCGCACGTACGGCTTGCCGGCGTTCTGCGATTCGATCGTCGCGAGGTTGACGGCCTCGTCGTCGACGCGCGATGCCAGCTTGAGCAGGAGATTGGAGCGCTCGGCGGGCGTGGTCTGCGACCATGACCCGAATGCCTTGTGCGCGGCTTTCACGGCGGCGTCCACCTGGCCGGGCGAGGCTTCGGGCACGGTGGCGAGCGTTGCACCCGTGGCGGGGTTGAGCACGACGATGCCCTCGCCTTCGCCCTTCACGAATTTGCCGCCGATCAGCAGTTCGGTGTTCATGCATATTCCTTTCGCTTGCAAAAAATCAGGCCTGGTTCGCAACATTGTCCGGCATCCCTCACCCTCGGTCCCTCTCCCGAGGGGAGAGGGAGGTCTACCGCTCTGATCAGAAAATCACTTGCTGCTGCCGGCGACATCGTGAGTGTCGCGCGTGAGATAGAACGCGGTCACGATCGGAATGAACGTGACCGCGATGACGAACACGGCGACCACGTTGGTGACGGGGCGCTGTCGCGGCCGGATGAGTTCGGACAGCATCCAGATCGGCAGGGTGCTCTGCTGCCCGGCCGTGAAGGTGGTGACGATGACTTCGTCGAACGAGAGTGCGAATGCCAGCATGCCGCCGGCCAGCAGCGCGGTGGCAATGCTCGGCAACACCACGTAGCGCAAGGTCTGGAAGCCGTCGGCGCCCAGATCCATCGAGGCTTCGATCAGCGCCCGGTTGGTGCGGCGAAATCGCGCCAGCACGTTGTTGTACACCACCACGATGCAGAAGGTGGCGTGACCGAGCACGATGGTCCAGTAGCTGAATTCGATCTCGGCCAGACCGATGGCGGAGCGCAGCGCGATGCCGGTGATGATGCCGGGCAGCGCGATCGGCAGAATCAGCAGCAGCGAGATCGCCTCGCGGCCGAAGAAGCGCGAGCGCCACACCGCCGCCGCCGCGAGCGTGCCGAGCAGCAGCGCCATTGCGGTGGAGACCGCCGCCACCCGGATCGACAACCCCAGTGCCGCCCGGATGTCTTCTCGTTCGAAGGCCACGGCAAACCATTTGGTGGTGAAGCCGGGAATCGGGAACACGAAGCTCTTTTCCTCGATGCTGAAGGCGTAGAGCACGATGATCGCGAGCGGAATATGCAGGAACAGCAGGCCACCGAGCGCGGCGAGCTTCAGGCCCCAGCCGGCGCGCGGGCCGTGGCGTGCAGTGCCGACAGGGTTCCCCGAGGACACCGACCCCCTGGGGGGAGGCGGAGCGGAGCGGAGGCTGGGGATGGGCGTCACCTCAGAGGGCATCGAAGGCTCCGAGCCGTTTGGCTAGCGTGAGATAGATACCCATGATCACGATGGGCACCACGGTGAACGCCGCGGCGAGCGGGATGTTGCCGGCCACGCCCTGCTGCGAGTACACCGCCTGGCCGAGAAACGGGGTCGACGAGCCGATGATGCCGGGGATGATGTAGTCGCCCAGCGTGAGCGAGAAGGTGAAGATCGAGCCCGCCACCACGCCGGGAAACGCCAGCGGGAAGATCACCTTGCGGAAGGTCTGGCCCGGATCGGCGCCGAGATCACCCGAGGCCTCGATCACCGACCCCGGCACGCGCTCGAGGGCGGCAACCACCGGCAGGATCATGAATGGCAGCCAGATGTACGTGAACACGAGGAAGGTGCCGATGTACGAGGTGGACAGCGACGGTCCGCCGACCACCGGCGTGGCCAGCGCGGCGTCGAGCAGCCAGGTGAGATGCAGTTGCGCCATGACCCAACTGACGATGCCTTCCTTGGCCAGGATCAGCTTCCATGAATACACCCGCACCAGATAGCTCGACCACAGCGGCAGCATCACGCCCAGGTACATCACCGCCTTGGTGCGGATGCCGGCGAAGCGCACCATGTAGTACGCGACCGGGAAGGCGATCAGCGCCGCCGCGATGGTGACGACCAGCGCCATCAGGAACGTGCGCAGGACGATGTCGCCGTTGGCTGGATTGGTGACGAAGCCGGTCCAGTTGGCGAGCGAGAACTCCTGCACCACCACGCCGGAGAACTCGTCCACGGCAAAGAAGCTCTGCGCGAGCAGCGCGAACAGCGAGCCGAGGTAGATGACGCCCAGCCACAGCAGCGGTGGCCCGAGCAGCATCAGCAGCAACAGGCGCGGGCGCAGGTAGAGCGACGTGGACAGGCGCTGCAAGAACGAATCCTCGCGCGGCAGCGCCGCCGCGGTCGTCATGACGCGTCGGTAACCGCCTGGATATGCTTGCGGTCGATGGTGAGCCGCACTTCGGCGCCGACGACGCGATCGGGCGGCGCCACACCGCCGTCGACATTGGGTTCGACCACGATCAGTTCGCCGCCGTCGACCTGCACGTTCAGACGCGACGTGGCGCCGAGATAGGTGATGGCCGCGATGCGGCCGTGGATGCTGGCGATGTCGAAACCGAACCCACCCTCCTCGCCGGCCACGCGGATGCGTTCGGGCCGGATCGAGAACGTGGCCGGAAACCCGCCGATACGTTGCGCCAGGTAGCCGTCGAGCAGGTTGGTCTGGCCGACGAAGCCGGCCACGAACACGCTTGCCGGATGATCGTAGACCTCGGCCGGCGCACCGATCTGCTCGATACGGCCCTGGTTGAACACGGCGAGCCGATCGCTCATCGCCAGCGCCTCGCCCTGGTCGTGCGTGACGTAGACGAAGGTGATGCCCAGGTGGCGCTGGATCGCCTTGATCTCGGCCTGCATGGTCTCGCGCAGCTTGAGGTCAAGCGCGCCGAGCGGTTCGTCGAGCAGCAGCACCCGCGGCCGGTTGATCAGCGCGCGCGCCAGCGCCACCCGCTGGCGCTGGCCACCGGAAAGCTGCCCTGGCCGCCGCGCATACAGGCCGTCGAGCTTGACCATGGCGAGCATCTCTTCGGCCTGCCGGCGGCGTTCGGCCTTGGGCACCTTGCGGATCATCAGGCCGTACTCGACGTTCTCGCCCACGTTCATGTGCGGAAACAGGGCGTAGTCCTGGAACACCGTGTTGACGTCGCGCCGGTACGGCGGCACGCCCCCGACGTTGACGCCATGCACCTGGATGTGGCCGCTCGACGGCTGCTCGAACCCGGCGATCAGCCGCAGGCAGGTGGTCTTGCCCGACCCGGACGGACCCAGCATCGAGAAGAACTCGCCGTCTTCGACTCGGAACGAGACGTCGTCGACCGCCCGCACCTCGCCGAAGGTGCGGCTCACGCGGTCGAAGGCTACCGCCGGCGCGCCGGTCGCGTTCATGCGAAATGGTTGAGGCGAGCGCCAGCCACTGCCGAGCGGAGGGGCGGCGCCCACAGGGCTCCCCGAGGACGCCGCGCCCCCTCGAGGGGGAAGGCGAAGCGCAGCGCAGCCTGGGGGGGGACCAACTACCTGCCGCCGAGGATCGCGATGTAGTCGGAGACCCAGCGGTAGTAAGGAACGCATCCTTTGGGGTCGGCGCATTTCGCCGTGGGCGTCTTCCAGAATGAGATGCGGTCGAACTCGTTGGTGCCGTTGGTCGCGCAGCCGGTGTCGGTGAGCAGCGCGTTGCCCTTGCAGGCGGCCGGCACCGACGGATTGGAACCGAACCAGGCGGCGAGGTCACCCTGCAGCTTGTTGTTGAGCGAATGCTCCATCCACAGGTAGGCGCAGTTCGGGTGCTTGGCGGCGGCGTGCAGCATGGTGGTGTCGGCCCAGCCGGTGGCGCCTTCGGCGGGCACCACGCTGGCGATCGGCTTCTTCTCGCCTTGCAGCAGGTTGACCTGAAAACCCCACGACGACGACGCGACCACGCCTTCGTTCTTGAAGTCGTCGACCTGCATCATGGCGTCGTGCCAGTAGCGCGACACCAGCTTGCGCTGGCCGCGCAGCAGCTCAAGCGCCGCCTTGTACTGGTCTTCGTTGAGCTGGTACGGGTCCTTGATGCCGAGTTCGGGTTTGACGGCCTTGAGATACAGCGCCGCATCGGCGATGTAGATCGGACCGTCGAAAGCCTGCACGCGACCCTTGTTCGACTTGCCGTCGGGCAGCGTCATCTCCTCGAACACCACCTTCCAGCTCTTGGGCGGCGTCTTGAATACCGTGGTGTTGTACGCCAGCACGTTGTAGCCCCACTGGTACGGCACGCCGTAATGCTTGCCGTCGACGGTGTGCCATGGCGACTTCTGCAGGCGCGGATCGATCTTGCCGTAGCTCGGGATCAGCGCGATGTTGACCTCCTGCACGCGCTTGCCGGCCACCAGGCGCAGGCTGGCGTCGCCCGAGGCGGTGACAAGATCGAAGCCACCCTCGTTCATGAGCGCCACCATTTCGTCGGAGGTGCCGGCGGTCTTCACATTGACCTTGCAGCCGGTCTTCTTCTCGAAGCCGGTGACCCAGTCGTAGGCCTTGTCGGACTCGCCACGCTCGATGTAGCCGGGCCATGCCACGATATCGACGGCACCCTCGCCCTTGCCCACCTTCTGCAACGGCGCGGCCGAAGCGGCGCCGGCGACTGCCCCGAACGCGGCGGCGATGGCGATGACGCAAAGGCTGCTGATGCACGGTTGCTGACGCAGGACGGACATGGTCATGGGATTCTCCGGTGGGGGAACGAACGAGGCGTTCGGCTGAAAAACGCCGCACGCAATCTTCGAATCGTAGCCACAAGCTTCCGGCCGTGGCAAGCGGGATAAACCAGGGTTGCCGGCAGGGTCGGCGCGAACGCAACGCGACCCGGCGCGACCCAACGCGCGGGAGGATTACCGCGCGCCGCTGTTCAGGGCAATGAACACCGCCTGATCGAGGGCTGCACGCAATCTGAACACCGGCCGTGGCGCCTTGTTCTCGTAGAACTGCATCATCTGCGGCGCCAGCGCCGCCAATGCCTCCATGCGCTTTTCGGGCGCCGGGTGGGTGCTCATGAAATCGCCCTTGCCGGCGCTGCCGGTGGCCTTGGCCATCTTTTGCCACAGCGTGACGGCGGCGCGCGGGTCGTAGCCCGCCTTGGCGGCGAGCTCGATGCCGATGCGGTCGGCCTCGCTCTCGGCCTGGCGGCTGTTGGGCAATGTGAGCGTGACCTGAGCGGCCTGGGTCGCCGCCGACCCCACGATCTGCCCGTATTGCGGGCCGGTGATGATGGAGAGCACCTGGACACCGAGCTGGGTTGCCACCTGGCGCGACATCTTCTCGACCTGGTGCTTCGACAGCGCGTGGGCGATCTCGTGACCCATGACCTGGGCGATCTCGTCGTCGGTGGGATTGAGCGCGACGATCAGACCGGTGTAGAACGCCATCTTGCCGCCCGCCATGCACCACGCGTTGATGGTCTTGGGGTCGTCGATGACCTTCACGCTCCACTTCCAGCTCGCCGTTTCGGGCCGGTAGGCGATGGCCTGGGGGATCAGCCGCTCGGTGATGCCAACGATGCGCGCCGTAAGCGCCGGATCGTCGTCGAGCTTGCCGGCCTTCTGGTAGGGCGTGAGCATCTGTACGTAGGCTTGCGACGAAGAGGCAATGGCCGCCTCTTCGGAAACGACGATGAACTGCTTGCGCCCGGTGACCGGGTTGGTCTGGCAGGCGGCCAGCGCCAGAATCGTGGCGCCAAGAGCGATTGTGCGCAAGGCCCGGACAATTCTCACCGTAGCCATTACCCGTGCAACCGGCTGTACCGCGGCACCTTGGCCATCAGATAATCCATCTGATCTTGCAGAATCTTGCGATTCTGCAAGATGAGGTGCTCGTATTTGTTGGGCACGTAAGGCGCGTAGAGCAATGGCATGCTGGCTGACTCCGGGGTGCGTCCGCCCTTGCGGATGTTACACACGCGGCAGGCGGTCACCACGTTCATCCAGCGGTCTTTGCCGCCCCGATACGTGGGCACGACATGGTCACGGGACAATTCTCGCTCGCGGTACCAATCGCCGCAGTAGGCGCAAACCTGACGGTCGCGCGCGAACAGGGCGCTGTTGGTGAGGTGCGGTTCGGCGTGGTGATCCTGCGCGATCTCGCTCGCGCCCCTGATCGCGATGATGCTCGAGGTGGAAAGCGTCGAGCGCTCGCCCGAGAGGCGGGAGATGCCGCCATGATAGGTTGCCACGACCTCACCCAGCGACCACGCGACCATGCGCCGGGCCTGATAGGTAATGGCTTCCTCGACCATGATCCAGCGGCTGGGCAGGCCGGTCATGTCGAGCGCGAGAATCATCGCCACGGCAACACACTCCCCGGTTGCGGCGCGGATTCCGGCAGGTCACCACAAAAGAAGCCCGCGCTCCTGTGAATGAGCCCGGAGTGTATACGGCCCTTGTGACAGTGAGCAATGCGCGGACCAAGCCGCGCACCGGCGCTCGTCAGGCGGTGCCGTGCGCTACCGGCGAAACCTTCTGCAGCGTGATCGCGTTTACCGGGCACACGGCCTCGCACTGACCGCAGCGGATGCACTGGTTCTGATCGATCCACAGGCGGTTGTAATACAGCGAGTCGCTCGCACCGGGCTCGATCGGGTGGTAGCCGGTGATGCGCCCGGCGTCGTCGCGCACCAGCCCGGTGATCTCGACGATGCACCCCGCCACCGGCATGACCTTGAGGCACTCGTCGCACAGCACGCAGCGGCTGTCGATGATCTCGAACTTGTAGTGGCACAGGTAGCAGCGCGACGCCGCCTCTTCCGCCACCGGCGCCAGATAGCCGGCTTCGACTTCGTCTGTCAGCCCCCGGCCGGCCGCCGGCAGCACCGGCATCGGGTGAATCGGGATGATGTTCTGGGCCGGGGTGCGACCGGTGGTGGCACCGCCGCGCTTGGAAAAGCTCGCGGGGCCGACCACGATGCCCTTGCCGAGCCGCTCACGGCCGAGGAGAAACCGGTCCACCTGCCGCGCGCATTCCCTGGCGTGGCCGATGGCGCCGATCAGCGTGGTGGCCCCGAGCGCGAAGTCACCCGCCACGAAGACCTTGCCGATGGACGTGCTCTGACTTTCAGCGGAGCGAAGCCAGCCGTCCGGTCCCACCAGGGGTACTGCGAGCGCTGGATCGATCCAGCCCGTGTCGGGTCGCTGGCCGATGGCGAGCACCACGTGGTTGGCCTCGATGTCGAGCACCGAGCCCGGAATGGTCTCGAATCCCCGCCGGCCATCCGCGCCTGCGGCCACTGCACGCGTGCGCGCGAAGCGAGCCGCGCTCGCCGCACCGCCCAGGCCCTCGATCGACGCCGGCGCGGCTTCGTTGACCAGGGCGCCCCCCTCGGTGAGAAACTCTTCCAGCTCGCCCGGGAGCACCACCATGTCGGCGCGCCCGCGCCGGTATGCCACCGTGACCTTGCTGCCGAGTCGTGCGGCCGTGCGCGCGCAATCCATCGCTGTATAGCCGCCACCGATCACCACGGTGCGCTGGCCGACTCGCCGTCGCGCGTGCTCGTTCACCTGCAACAGGAAATCGAGGCCATGCTCGACGCCGCCGAGGCCGGTGCCGGGCACGGGGATGACATTGGGCGACAGCGTGCCTGCCGCCATCACCACCGCGTCGAAATCGGCCACCAGTTCGGCCAACGCCACATCGCGCCCCACCGCCACGCCACACCGCAGCTCGATGCCCTGCGCCAGAACCTGACCGATCTCGCGGTCGACGACATCGCGCGGCAGCCGGAACGCCGGGATGCCCTGGTTGAGCATGCCGCCCGGGCGGGTGTGCTTTTCGAGGATCGTGACCGAATGGCCGAACAAGGCGAGGTCGCGTGCAACCGCCAGACCGGCGACGCCGGCGCCGATCACTGCAACGCGCTTGCCGCTGGGTGCGAACAAGGGTGGCAGCACTGCCGGCAGCGCAGTAGCGAAGTCGGCGGCCGATCGCTTGGAGAAGCAGATCGCCACCGGCTCGCCATTGCCCTCCCAGCCATGACGACAGGCGTTCTCGCACGGCCGCGAGCACACGCGCCCGAGCACGCCCGGAAACACGTTGTCGCGCAGGTTGATGCGATAGGCCTCGTCGAACCGGCCGTGATAGACCGCCTCGAGGTAGCCCGGGATATCGGTGCCGGCTGGACAGGCGGTGCGGCACGGAATGTTCTGCGCCAACCAGTGAAAGTCTTGCGCGGTGCCGGCCACGGCGGGGCTCGCGGCAAGCGGACTGACACTGAGCGCCGAGTCGGGTTCGTGATGTTGTCCGCCGGCGTGCCGGACACCGCCAGTCATCGTTGCCACCGCGCCCGCCGCCTACTTGCCCGGCAGCGAGTTGCCCGAGTTGCCCAGTTCCGGCTTCACGAACACCGTCCCGGAAGGGCCGATGCCGGCGATCTGCACGATGACTTCGGTGTCCTTCGCGCCATCGTAGTGGGTGGCGCCGGCCGGATGCTTCATGAAGCTGCCGGTGGGCATGGGTTCGGTCGACCCGGGTTCGAAGTTGTCGCCCTTGCCCGAATACCACGGCCCCTTGATGACCGTGACCAGCCGATCCTCCGGATGCGAGTGCGGCATGCTCATGGTGCCAGGCCCGAACTTGACCCGGATCACATACGGCCCGGCCTTGCGAGGATTACCCTCGAGCACCATGATCTTGATGCCGTTGATGCCGGGATAGTCGCTCCACTCCTCGTTGCCCGGCATCAGGGTCACGAACCCCTTGTCGTCGGTGTTGGTACCGGCGTGCAGCATACTGCCGGGAACGATGGCGGCGGCACTCAGTGCGGCCACCAACGCAAGACGTCGCAGTGCAATCATCTGGCTCTCTCCTCGCGGTGTTGTTGTAGGCGAAGTCTAAACCACGCCAAGCCCGGGCCGATCCGCCATCCGGATCGCCGGCATCACATCGGCCGGATGAACTTGAGCGTCATGCGATCGCTCTCGCCGATGGCGAGATACTTGTCCTTGTCCTGGTCACCCAGGCGCAAGGTCGGCAGCAGGGTCCAGACGCCACCGGCGTAGTCCTTGGTGTCCTTGAGATTGGCGTTGATCTCGGCCTTCGCCACGAAGCGGAAACCGGCCTTCTCGGCGGTCTCGATCACGAACTGCTCGGTCATGTAGCCGGACTTCACCTGATCCTCGAACGACGTGCCGGGCCTGGCGCGATGCTCTTCCACGCCGAGCACGCCACCGGGCTTGAGCGTGTCGTGGAAGGCCTTGAACATGGCATCGGCAACCCCGGCCTTGGCCCAGTTGTGCACGTTGCGGAAGGT
>JANXYG010000108.1 GCA_025350245.1 Betaproteobacteria bacterium | reverse complement strand
GCTCAAGACCTGCGGCGACGACCTCACCCGCGAGAACATCATGAAGGTCGCGGCCAACATGAAAGATGTCGAGATGCCGCTGCTGATTCCCGGCATCAAGGTCAATACCAGTGCCACCGACTTCTTTCCGCTGGCCCAGTTGAAGCTCGCCCGGTTCGACGGCAATCGCTGGAACCTGTTCGGCGATGTGCTGAGCGGCCGCTGACCGGCACATGACGGACGGCAACCTGAACAACAGCCGGTTTCTCGACGGCCGTGTCGCCGTCGTCACCGGTGGCGGGCGCGGCATCGGGCTCGCCATCGGCCTCGCGCTGGCCGGCGCCGGTGCCCGTATCGCGGTGCTCGATCGCGATACCGCCCCGATGAATGCCGCGGTGGAGGCGATCCGCGCGCGCGGCGTCGACGCCATCGGCTTCACCGTCGACGTGCGCGAGCAGCAACAGGTGATCGCGGCGGTGGACGGTATTCGCGAGCGCTTCGGCGCGGCGCATATCCTGGTCAACAGCGCCGGCACCGCGATCCGCAAGAACATCGTCGACTTCACGCTCGAGGAGTTTCGCACCGTCATCGACAGCAACCTCACCGGCACCTTTCTCATGAGCAAGCATCTACTGCCGCTCATGCGCGGGCACGGCTATGGCCGCATCCTCAACCTGAGTTCGGTGATGGGGCATGTGTCGAGCACCGGGCGCGGGGTGTACTCCGCCAGCAAGCACGCCGTGCTGGGGCTGACCAAGGCGCTCGCCATGGAACTCGTGGACGACGGCATCACCTGCGTGGCCATCAGCCCGGGCTTCATCGCCACCGACCTCACGGCGCCGCTGCGCAACGATCCCGACAAGAGTGCCGCGCTGCTCGCCCAGACCCCGATGAAGCGCTATGGCACCGCCGAAGAGATTGCCTCGCTCGCGCTCTATCTCTGCTCCGACGGTGCCGCGTTCATGACCGGCAATGATGTCCTGATGGATGGAGGGTGGTGCGCGCAGTAGTACCCGTTCGGCTCGACCAGCCCGGCGTCGGCCAGCCGCTGCGCCTCGCCGTGACCGGCATGACCTGCGGCTCGTGCGTGACGCGGGTCGAGCGTGCCCTGCAAAAGGTGCCGGGCGTGGTCGAGGTGTCGGTCAATCTCGCCAACGACGTCGCCACCGTGCGCGGCGGTCCCGGTGTCACCTTCGACTCGTTGCACGGCGCGGTCACCGCAGCGGGCTACGACGCCACCCTGATCGACGACAACGCGGCGCAGGTTGCATCGTCGCCCGACCACGGCGCGGGTTGGCGGGTGATGATCGCCGCCGTACTGTCGGCGCCGTTGGTGGTGCCGATGATCGTGGCGGTGTTCGGGGTGCACGCGATGCTGCCGGCGGGGGTGCAATGGGCGCTCGCCACACCGGTGCAGTTCTGGCTGGGCGCGCGCTTTTATCGCGCCGGCTGGGGTGCGTTGAAGGCGGGCACCGGCAACATGGATCTGCTGGTGGCGGTGGGCACTTCGGCCGCCTATGGCCTGAGCGTGGTTCAGTGGCTCGCCGCCGACAGCGGCGTGATGCCGCACCTCTACTTCGAAGCCTCGGCCGTGGTCATCACCCTGGTCATGCTCGGCAAGTGGCTCGAGACCCGGGCGCGGCGCGAGGCCTCCGCCGCGATCCGTGCGTTGCAGTCGCTGCGGCCGGAACGGGTGCGGGTGCGTCGGGATGGCGTCGAGGGTGACGTTGCCATCGCGGCCTTGCGCGTGGACGACGACATGGTGGTGCGGCCGGGCGAGCGCATCGCCGCCGATGGTGTGATCGTGGAAGGAGCGAGCCAGGTCGACGAATCGCTGGTCACCGGCGAGAGCCTGCCGGTTGGCAAGACCGTAGGCGATCCGGTGATCGGCGGTTCGCTCAACGCCGACGGTCTGCTGCTGATCAAGGTGAGCGCCACCGGCGCCGAAACCGCGCTGGCGCGCATCGTTCGATTGGTGGAATCCGCGCAGGCGGCGAAGGCGCCGGTGCAACGGTTGGTGGATCAGGCGAGTGCGATCTTCGTGCCGGTGGTCATGGTGATTGCGCTGCTCACGCTGATTGGCTGGGGCATGTTCGGCGGTGACTGGAGCCAGGCCACGCTCAACGCCGTGGCGGTGCTGGTGATCGCCTGCCCGTGCGCGCTCGGGCTCGCGACGCCGGCCGCGATCATCGCCGGCACCGGCGTGGCCGCGAAGGCCGGCATCCTCATCCAGGACCCCGACGTGCTCGAACGCGCCCATGCCGTGAGCGTGGTGGCTTTCGACAAGACCGGCACCCTCACCGAAGGGCGCCCGGCACTCGTCAGCGTGATCGCCCTGCAAGGCTCAGACAACGACGTGCTGCGCCTCACGGCCGGCATCCAGTCCGGCAGCGAACATGCGCTGGCCGGTGCCGTGCTGAAGGCGGCAAAGGATCGCCGCATCGCGTTGCCGACGGTCACCGGTTTCCGGGCGATTGCCGGCAAAGGTGCGGCGGCGCTCGTCGACGGGCGCGAGTTGCGGCTGGGCAATGCATCACTCATGGCCGACGAGAAGGTCGATCTCGCCGCTACCGCGCAACGCGCCGCCGCGCTCTGCGCCGCAGGCAATACCGTGTCGTGGCTGGCGGAAGTGGCTGCCGGCGGGCCGACGGTACTCGGACTATTCGCTTTCGGCGACGCGGTGAAGACCTCGTCACGCGGCGCGATCACACAGCTCGCGGCACGTCGAATCACCAGTGTCCTCATCACCGGCGATAACCGCGGCGCCGCCGATCGGGTGGCATCGCAACTGGGCATCACCGACGTGCGCGCCGAAGTCCTCCCTGGCGACAAGGCGCGCATCGTCACCGAACTCCGGGCGGCCGGCGCCGTGGTGGCCATGGTGGGCGACGGCCTCAACGATGCCCCCGCGCTGGCCGCGGCCGATCTCGGCATCGCGATGTCGACCGGTACCGATGTCGCGATGCACGTGGCCGGCATCACCTTGATGCGCGGCGATCCCGCACTCGTGCCGGCGGCGCTCGACATCTGCGCGCGCACGCGAGCGAAGATCCGCCAGAACCTCTTCTGGGCCTTCGTCTACAACGTGATCGGCATTCCGCTCGCCGCGATGGGCATGCTCAACCCCGTGTTCGCGGGCGCCGCCATGGCACTGAGCAGCGTGAGCGTGATGGGCAATGCGTTGCTGTTGCGGCGGTGGCGGGCGGGGTGAAGTTGGCGGAGCGGCGGGTCGTTCGCCAAAGCGATACGTTGGTGCAAGACCTGACCCTGGAGCCTGGGCCGATTGCGGTTCATAGCACCAAGTGCTATACACAACCCGAGGAGACTGAGCGTGGCGATCTTCAAAACGCGTTGGTTCCATCGGTGGGCTCGCAAGCAAGGGCTGTCCACCCCCGGCCTCTGCAGCGCTGTGCGCGAGATGACATCGGGGCTGTTCGATGCCGATCTTGGCAGCGGGTTGTTCAAGAAACGAATCGCGCGACCAGGGCAGGGGAAGAGTGGCGGGTTCCGCACGCTGGTTGCCACCAACAAGGGGGCCAAGTGGTTTTTCGTGTTCGGTTTCTCGAAGAACGAGCGCAGCAACATCGACGCGGATGAAGAAGATGTCTTGAAGAAGTTGGCGGAACACCTGCTGTCCATGACGACGCAGGCGATCGGCAAGGCAACGCTTGCCGGCGAACTCGTGGAGGTGGATTGCGATGCGAAAGACAAGGTCGGCGATTCTCGAGGCGGTCCATGACACCGCGAAAGGGCTCCACAAGGCGGGCGCAATGGACCAGGTTACGTTGCGCGAATTCGATCGCTTGTGTCTGCCGCCGGTCGAGCCGCTGGAGCCTGAGCAGATCAAGCAGATCCGCGAGGCGTCGCGGGTCAGCCAGGCGGTGTTCGCTCGCCTGCTGAACACCAGCCTCTCGACGGTGCAGAAGTGGGAGATCGGCCAGAAGAAGCCTACGGGCACGGCCCTGAAATTGCTGCGTCTCGTGGAAAAGCGTGGCCTCGAAGTCGTCGTGTGAGGCGAGGCCATCAGACACGGTTAGGCTTCAGGTCTGCGCCCACGGCCAGAAATCATAGAGATCGATCAGCGTGTGCGCGACGATCACGGGCCATAGAGTCTTCAGCCGCAGGTACCACCAGACGGCGCATACCTCGAACACGAATGCGGCGATCACATTGGGCAGGCCGTTTTCCCAATGGCCCAACGCGAACAGCAGCGACGACACGACGACGAAGAGGGCGGCCCGGCTCCGCGACACGGGCGCGCCCTGGCTGAACCAGAGCCACGGCAACCCGATGATGAAGATGCTTTCCCACAGGCCGGCCGTGACCGAGAAATAGATCGAACCGACGAGCCAGAACCGGCCCAGGCTAGCAAGGGTGTCCGGGCTGCTGAACGGTGGTTCCGGGTGGCCGAGCACCTGGTTCGCGAGATACGCCGGCGTGGCGTAGGCGATGTAGAGCGTGAGTAACACCAGCGGCACCAGCATGAGGATGTCGCCCACGCCATGATTGCCGGTCAAGCCGTAGCCCTGCGGGCGCACGTCCGGGCTTCGCCGCAGCGCCAGCATCAGCACCGCCGGCAGCGCCAGCCATTTGGTCAGATCGAAAATCCAGAAATGGATCAGCGGCGCGCGAAGCAGTTCGATCTTCAGCCAGCCGTCGACCAGGCTGGCGACGATGAATATCGCGGAGGTCCACAGCGCGGCGGTGTACTTTCCGCGATTGGCGGCAGGCGACATGATGCTCATGCGTGTGGCGAACGATCCGCGGCGCGTCAGCTTGCCGTCAGTCAGTACTTGTCAATCCGGCCAGGATTGGAGATCGCATTTCGGGCACCTTGATCGGGGTTGAAGCGCAGTGGTTTGCCCGGCGACACGCCCGGGTGTTTTGGGGGTCGATGCTCAACCGGCAAACGCCGACTTTACCTGCCCGGTACGCCATTGTCGTTACGAAGGCCGGTTGATAATCTTCGGGGACGATGGTGTCCGCTCGAAATCGCGCGACTGATCGGACGCGAACGACCTCGATTGCCCTGCTACGTAAGCCTCAACCGCCACTCACCCCCCATGCCTCCCTCCTCATGATCCGCTCCCAATACGGCCGCACCTGGTGGGGCGCGCAATGGCTGCAGGCGCTCACGCAAATCGACTTCGACAACCGCCTGCCGCGCGGGCGCACCTACGCCAACCGTGGCGCGGTGCGCAACCTGGTCGTAGACGGTGGCCGGATCAGCGCCAAGGTGCAGGGTTCGCGCCCGCGACCGTACGAGGTGGAGGTGGTGGTGCCGCCGGTGCCGCCCGCCGATGCCGCGCGATTGATCGACAGCCTGACCGCCGACCCGGGGCTCATCGCGCGGTTGCTCAACCGCGAACTCGACCCCGCCGTGCTGGACGAAGCCCAGCGGTTGAAGATCGCCGTGTTCCCGTCGCGCTGGAGCGACCTCGCCATGAAGTGCTCGTGCCCCGACTGGGCCGTGCCCTGCAAGCATCTGGCCGCGGTCATCTACCTGCTCAGCCAGGAAATCGATGGCAACCCGTTCCTCGTGTTCAGCCTGCGCGCACTCGATCTGCCGGCGCTGCTGCGCGAGCGTGGCCTTCGCATCGACGACAACGCCGCAGCCGAGTTGCCCACGCTGGCGCAGGCGCTGTTCGAGGGTGTCGATGGTGTCGCCGATGGTGTCGCCGACCCGGACCAGCAGCAGGAGTTGGCCAACACATCAGAACCCGGCCTCGCCGCGCTCGACCGCCTCGACTTCACCACCATTCCCGATCTGCGTGAACCGCTTTGGCGTGTGCTGGCGCCGAATCCCGTGTTCTTCCGTGGCGACTTTCGCGAGGTCGCGCGCCGCGCGATGGCCCGCGTGGCCCGGTTTGCCGGCGAGGCGATGGAAACCGAAGTGGCCGATGACCTGCCGCACCGGGCGGGCGATGCGCTTGCGCTGACGGTCGACGATGGCGGCGGGCTCACTGTCGCCGGCCCGGCGGAGTCACTACCCGGCTTGCTCGAACTGGTGTCACGGCTGCCGGCATCGCGGTTGGATGATGTTCCTGCCGCCCTCGTGGTGATGCGCCACCTGCGCCTGTTCGCGCTGCACCTGCTGGCGCGCGGCGCCGTGGTGCCACAGGTGATGGCGCTGCCCGACAAGACGGTGATGCTGCGCTGGGGGTCCGCCGAACTCGACGCGACGGTAAGCGCGATGCTGCGCGAGGTGGCGCTGGCCTTGCCGGCCGGCACCGTGCGGCGCCGCGCGGGCCGCAAGACCACGCCGCTGCACGGTCTGACACAAACGCGGGTGCTGCTGTCGTTGCTGCTCGATGCGCTGCTGCGGTCTGCGGGCGAGACCGGCAAGGACGCCCCCGGTGGCGAGAAGGTGATGGCGCTTTTCTTCGGCGCCGGCCGGGCTCGTTTCGACGGCCCCGGCGAAGGCGCGGTGGGCGGTAGCATTCATGCATGGCTGGCGCGTCTGCATGTCACCCGTGGCCGGCATGTGCCGCTGCTGCAACTCGACGAGGACGACGCGGCCGGCGGCTTTGCGTTGTCGCTCGCAGTGGCCGACGAGGCGGGATCGTTGGCAACGCCGGTGCCGCTGGCCAAGGTGTTGTCGGCGCCGGCCTGGGCCGAGCGGCGCCTCCCGATCCTGCAGACGGTGGCAATGCTGGGGCAGTTCCATCCGCCGTTGAACGACTACGTTCGCGGCGGCGCGCGCAAGCCTCTGGCCATGCCGTCGTCGGCGCTGCCGACCTTCCTGTTCGACACCTTGCCGGCGCTGCGGCTGCTGGGCATCCGGGCGCTATTGCCGAAGGCACTGGACCGGCTGCTGCGCCCGCGCCTGTCGATGCAGCTCAAGGCCACCAGCTCGAACGAGCAGGGCTTTCTCAGCGCGGACCAGATCTTCTCGTTCGACTGGAAAGTGTCGGTCGGCGATCAGACGCTCACACCGGCCGAGTTCGAACGCCTGCTCGGCCAGGCGAGCGGCATCGTGCGCTTTCGGGGCGAGTATGTGTTTCTCGATCCGGCAGCGGTGGAACAACTGCGAGCGCGTCTGGAAAAGCCGCCCAAGGTGGCAACCGAAGACCTATTGCGGATTGCGCTCGCCGGCGAATACGAAGGCGCGCCGATCGGATTGAACAAGGCAGCGCAGAAGCTGCTCGATCACCTGAAAGAGGCGGGAGAGGTGCCGCTGCCAAAGGGCTTGAAAGCCACCATGCGGCCTTATCAGCAGCGCGGCTATGCGTGGCTCTACCGCAATGCCCGGCTCGGTCTGGGCAGCGTCATCGCCGACGACATGGGCCTGGGCAAGACGCTACAGGTGCTGGCGCTGCTATTGCGCCTGAAACAGGAAGGCGGCTTCGACAACGGCGGCGCGCTGGTGATCGTGCCCACCAGCTTGCTGACCAACTGGCAGAAAGAAGCCGCGCGCTTCACGCCGACCCTGCGCGTGGATGTCTTTCACGGCAGCAAGCGCGAGCTGGCCAAGGAACGGCCGGACGTGCTGCTCACCACCTACGGGGTCGCGCGCAGCGAGGCGGCGGTACTCAAGGCGATGACGTGGCGCATCGTGATCGTGGACGAGGCGCAGAACATCAAGAACCCGGCCGCGGCGCAAACCAAGTCGGTCAAGAGCATTCCCGCGGCGGCCTTCGTCGCGATGAGCGGCACGCCGGTGGAGAACCGGCTGTCGGAGTACTGGTCGATCATGGACTTTGCCCGGCGCGGCTATCTCGGCGGACTCACCCAGTTTGCGCGCGAGTACTCGACCCCGATCCAGATCCACCGCGATGTCGCCGCCGCCGAGCGGCTGCGCCGGGTGATGGCGCCGTTCATGCTGCGCCGCCTGAAAAGCGACAAGACCATCATCGATGACCTGCCCGACAAGGTCGAGCAGGATCAGCACTGCCTGCTGACGAAGACCCAGGCCGCGCTGTACGAATCGGTGGTGCAGGAGGGCTTGAAGAGTATCTCGGGCGAGGGCGACACCTTCAAGCGCCAGGGACTGGTGTTGCAGATGATCCTGGCGCTCAAGCAGGTGTGCAACCACCCGGCGCAATACCTGAAGCAGGGCGGCGCCGAGCCGCTGGCATCGGGCAAGGTCGAGCGGCTGTTCGACTTGCTCGACGAGATCCACGCAGCGCAGGAAAAGGTGTTGGTCTTCACCCAGTTTCGCGAGATGGGCGAGCTGCTCCAGCGCTGGCTGCGCGAACGCGACGGCGGGCGTGAACCGCAGTTCCTGCATGGCGGTGTCGCGCGGGCCAGGCGCGACAAGATGGTCGATGCCTTCCAGACCGAGCGCACCGAGCGCGTATTCCTGCTGTCGCTCAAGGCCGGCGGCACCGGCCTGAACCTCACCGCCGCCAGCCACGTGATCCACTTCGACCTGTGGTGGAACCCGGCCGTGGAAGCCCAGGCCACCGACCGCGCCTACCGCATCGGCCAGCAGCGCAACGTGCAGGTGCACCGCTTCATCACCCGTGGCACGTTCGAGGAGCGCATCAACGAGATGATCCGCAGCAAGCGCGAGCTGGCCGAGCTGACGGTGGGCGCCGGCGAGACGTGGGTCGGCCAGTTGCCGGCAAAGGAACTACGGGCGCTGTTCGAGCTGGGGTGAGGGGTGAGGGAAGAGGGAAGAGGGAAGAGGGAAGGGCCGGTGATCGCGGGATCTCGGCCGACACTGCTGTCAGGCTGGGCCTAGCGTTGGGCATCGATCCGCAATTCTGGCTGAATCTCCAGGCGCAGTACGACATCGAAGTCATCCAGCGCGATCAAGGTGCACAACTGGCGGAACAGGTGAGTTCACTGGCTGCATGACGTGCCGCGGGGTCAGGTTTTGGTTGCGGCTTGGCAATGCTGCATGTTCCATGCGTAGTTGTCGGCGTGATTTTCCATGACGTGCGCATCTTCGGCGCCGTCATGTTGCTGGGAACCAACGCCGGACAGGTACGCGGTCCGGTGCAGTTGACGTTCGCCTGTTCGATCGAGCCTGTGGTGGCCACGCGCGGCCTGTACGTGTTCGAACATGCCAGCGAATCGGGAAATGCACATGCCCACGACCTATTCGACCGCCTTGTTGTCACCCGTGCCGCCGGCAGTTCCGGTCCGTCGAGGGACTTCGGTGCATACTCAGTTACGTGCGACGGTGGGCTGCTGAAAGCTGGCGAAGCAGCCGATGCAGCGCCCGACATTTGACTCGTACGGAGGTGTTGAAATGAATTGGCAAGGCCGTATCGTCGCCACTGCCGACACGTTGGGTGGCAAACCGCGTATCGCGAACACGCGTATCGGCGTGGAATTCGTGCTGGATCTGCTTGCCTCGGGATGGAGCGAGGCGCGCGTGCTCGAGGAGTACCCGCACCTGTCGAGCGATGACCTGCACGCGGTGTTCGCCTTCGTGCGTGATTGTGTCAAGGATGAAGTCTTCGCTCTGCGCTCACTGCAAGGGACGGCTGAATCAGCGTGAGTCGGCTGCTGCTGGACGAGAATTTCCCCGCCAGTGCCGTGGGTGCGCTGATGGCGGCGGGGCACGACGTGGTGTGCCTGCGTGACGTGGACCCAGGCATCCCCGACCATGGCGTGCTGGCACTTGCGCGCGAGCAGGGCCGTGTATTGCTGACCTTCGATTCCGATTTCGGCGAACTTGTCTTCCGGCGCGGTGAGGCGCCGCCGCTGGCGCTGCTGTACTTTCGTATGCACCCCATCGTTGCAGTCGATGTGGCCGCGTTGGCCCTGGCTGTGTTGGCCATGGATGTGACTGGGTGGTTCCTCGTCGTCGGTCGCGAAGGCGTGAGGCAGCGACGGCTTCCGAGCCGCCATGACTGATGAGGCTGAGCCTATCCCGCTGTCGGCTCTGCAGCACTGGGCCTATTGCCTGCTCCAGTGAGCGCTAGCCGCGGGGTCAAGTCTCCCATGAACACATTTTCCTCGAGTGATGCCGTTGTCGCATGGGTTGGCATTCGCCAAGGCGGTCCGTTTGTCAATGGGCAATTGGCTGTCGACGGCAGGAAATCGACGCAAAGTCATCCAGTGTGCTCAGGGCGCACAACTCGCCGAGCAGGTGAGCACGCTGGCTGCATGACGTAACCCGGCGGCCCTTTCAGGCGCGCGCCTCGCCTGCCTGCTGATATTGCCTGCATTCGCGGTAGACAGCGCCATGTCGCAGCCATGACAATCGATTGTCCGCATCCTTGTCGTGATTGCCAGCCAGCCCATGGACAAGTTCGACCGCGTTTATCAACTACATCAGGCGCTGGCTGGCCGGCGGGTGCCCATCCCGCTTGAAGACCTGATGGAAAAGCTCGGGCATTGCTCCCGCGCCACCGTCATGCGTCTGTTGGCGGTGTTGCGCGACGAGCTGCATGCGCCGGTGGCGTTCGACAAGGAAGCCGACGGATACGTCTATCGGTGCGACACGGCCGGCCAACCCTACGAACTTCCCGGTCTCTGGTTCACCGCACAAGAGCTGCAAGCATTGCTGGTGTTCGAGCGCCTGCTGAATACCCTCGACCCCGGATTGCTGAGCGACCACCTAGCCCCTCTCAAGCGACGCCTCGATGAATTGCTGCAGCACCGCAGACTGGGCCTCGGCGAGGCGGTCACGCGGGTTCGCATCCTGGGAGCGGCCAGCCGCCTGCCCGGCGACCGGTTCAAGTCCGCCGCCAGTGCCACCTTGCAGCGCCGCAAGCTGCGTATCTCGTATCACGCCCGCAGCAAGGACAAGCTCACCGAGCGGACAATCTCGCCGCAGCGACTGGTCCACTATCGCGACAACTGGTATCTCGACGCCTGGGACGACCTGCGCAAGGCGCTGCGCAGTTTTGCCGTTGACCGGATCCGCAAGGCGGAAGAACTCCCGGAGGCGGCCAGGGACATTCCCGACCTCGAACTCGACGACCACTTCGCCTCCAGCTACGGCATCTTCGCCGGCAAGGCCAACAAGATCGCCTTGCTGCGCTTCTCGGCGGAACGCGCCCGCTGGGTTGCCGACGAGCGCTGGCACCCCGAACAGGTTGGCCAGTTCGGTACCGACGGGCGTTACGACCTGCGTATTCCGTTTCGCGATGCGCGGGAGTTGGTGATGGACATCCTGCGGCATGGGGCGGAGGTGGAAGTGGTGGGCCCAGAAGCGCTGCGGGAGGAGGTGAAGGCGGCGTTGCGGAAGGCGGTGGGGCAGTACGAGGGCGGGGGGTGAAAAAGAATGGATGCCGGTCGCGTGAAATGAGACTGGCGGGGGGGAGGATGGGGTTGTGAGTAGCAACGAGCCAAGTACGGGGGGGTGAGACATGAAGCTGGAAGATGGCTGTCGATCCAAGAAACAAGGCAGCTTGGCGCACGTCTTCGCGGTTGCCAGCGCTCTACGCTTGTTCGGAGGCTTCCTTCATGTAGGCCCGCAGCACTGCATCGATGTGAGTCTCTGGTTCATCCGCTTGCTCGCGAAACCACGTGAGCACATCGACATCGAGTCGCAGTGTGATTTTTTCTTTCGGTGGAATTTGGCCGAATCCGCGACGGACGATTGCCTTGGCGAACGCTTCGCGCGTCACTTCGGGAATGTCGGACAAGTCGATGTCCCCGTCTTGCAATGCGTAAACGCGCTCCCAGTCGGTCTGAGACATTTCAGAAATAGAGGCCTTGCTCACGTTTCGTTGCCTTTCGCATGGAGATCCCCCGGATCATGTCTGGTGTTGCCGCATGTGCGACGACCACGACACAATTTTGAAGGACACCGAGAGTCAGGAAGCGTGACTCGGCATATGGACGAGTCTTATCGCATGCCGTTTTCGTCTGGCCTTCGAACATTGAGAAGGCGTCGGCGAAATCAAAACCATGTCGCCGAAGATTCATTGTTCGGTTATGTCGTCCGTCGCACTCGAAATGCAGCGTGGGGTTACGTGCCGGGTGAAAAAAAACTGTTGGACGTCTTGTCAGGACGGCTGAACAGACTGTAGTCAGTCCGTTCTGCAAAATCAAGGTTAGTTAGTTATGTATGGACAAACCAAAGACGACGCAGCCTCCTTGAAGTGTTAGATATGTAAGTATCTAATAATATTAATGTTTACTTCCACGGCAATTGCCGTGGCCTCATCGCAAGACCAGTTGAGTGAGATGTTCGTGTCTTCCCGGCGTCTGTAGTCAAACTTGCTCTATCGGAGATTTCAGTGACAAGCCGTCATGAAAGACCGGAACTGCGCGCGCTGCGCACATGATCTCGTCAGGCTCAGTCACGGGAGCATTGATATTGGTCGGCTACGCCGCTCCTTTTTCTCCAGGCGGCAGATAAAAACAGGGACAGGCCCATGACCTTCGGCGAATTTTTTCAGCATGCAACCCGTGCAGCCAGCCCGCCGGGCGGGCTGGCTCCGTTTCCATACCAGTGCCGCCTGGCGGAGGAACCGTGGCCTGACTTGCTGGATGTGCCTACCGGGATGGGAAAAACAGCCGCGGTTGCGTTGGCGTGGCTTTGGAAGCGTGGTTGGCGTCATGGAGGCCGCCTTCTTGAGTCTGATGTGGCAACGCCGCGGCGGCTTGTCTACTGCCTGCCGATGCGCGTTCTGGTTGAGCAAACGCGGAGCAATATTTGCGGTTGGTTGTCGAGTCTTGGCGTTCTAGGCGCGCCTGGAATGGGCAAGGTTTCCGTGAATATCTTGATGGGCGGCGCCGAGCCATCGAGAAAAGCGGCGTGGGCCGACTATCCAGAAGAGGATGCAATCCTGATCGGAACGCAGGACATGCTCCTTTCGCGCGCGCTGATGCGTGGCTATGGCATGAGTCGCTATCAGTGGCCTGTTCACTTTGCTTGGTTGCACAACGACTCAATGTGGGTGTTCGACGAAGTACAGTTGATGGGGCCGGGGATGGTGACGAGTGCTCAACTGGAAGCGTTCCGACGGCAAGCCGGGCTTGCAGCTTCCAGCCGCAGTCTTTGGGTCTCGGCTACGCTCAAACGCGACTGGCTACGAACGGTCGATTTCAATCCCGAAACGGCAATTGCGCTCGGACTGGGCGATCGGGAGAAAACCCTCCCTGTTGTTCGTAAAAGGTATGAGGCGGTCAAGAGTCTGAAGCGTTGCGACGTATCGCTGGTCCCGTCGAAGCCTGTGAAGCCGGAAGAGGCCGCGACGACCGGAAGCGCCGACAAGATCACAAATGACGACATCGCGACCTACCTCCGTGCGCTGGCGGGCGTGGTTCTTGAAGAACATCAGCCTGCCACCACCACGCTTGTGATCCTGAATACCGTCGAGCGGGCGCAGGGTTTGCACAGGGCACTGGAAGAAGCTCGGCCTACCTCGCCGTCTGCTAGAGACCAAAAGAGGGCTACTCCGGCGACGGCACCGGGCTCGGACAGTCCAGAACGTCTGCTGATTCATTCCCGATTTCGAGCCGAAGATCGACGTGCTCACGAAGCAAGAATGCAATCCGACTTGCCTCCCGCCGGGCGGATCATCGTCGCTACGCAGGCGATCGAAGCGGGGGTCGACATCTCCGCATGCGCGCTGATAACTGAACTGGCGCCATGGACGTCCCTGGTGCAGCGGTTCGGGCGCTGCAATCGATATGGGGAATTCAACGTGACTGGGGACGCCAAGGTCCTCTGGGTAGACGTAGCTGACCCTAAGCCCTATCTGCTGGAAGAGATGAACAGTGCCAAGATTGTCTTGGCAGGTCGCGTCTCCGCGGCGCCTGCCGCTCTTCCGCCGGTTACCGCCACCGCGCCGCTTTATCCAGTGTTGCGGCGTAAGGATTTCACCGATCTTTTCAGCACCGATTCCGATTTGTCCGGCTTCGACGTGGACATTGCCCCCTACGTGCGTGACGCGGACGATAGCGATGTGCAACTGTTCTGGCGTGCGATTGATGGGGATGTACAGGTTGAGCCGCCGGCGTTGGATGTCGAGCTATGCCGCGCTGGATTGGGTTCAGCCAAAAAGCTGATCGATCGTCTGGATCTCGGTGACGTGTTTGTCTGGAACACATTAGCTCGGAAGTGGGAAAGGCCTCGGCCAAAGGATATGCGGCTTCGCCCGGGGATGTTGCTGATGGTTCGTGCCGCGGCTGGTGGATACTCGTCTGCGCTCGGGTTGGATCCCAAGGAGAAAAGGGTAGTCCCAGTCGCGGGGCCGATACAGACCGACATCGACATCGAGGCGTACGACGATGACCATCGGAGTTTCGTCGGCCGAGCGGTCGAATTGAGTGAGCACTTGAGCGATGTTGAGCAGGAGGCGCGCCGTTTGTGCGTGCTCTTGCCCAGTGCCCAATGTGACGCAGTGATTCGCGCTGCCCGTTGGCACGACCTCGGGAAGGTCCACGTGGCATTCAGAGGCATGCTCGCGCACGCAGACCCTAGCCTCGACCCTACCAAGTTCTGGGCCAAGGCGGGCGACGCGAACAGAGACCGGCCAAGACGCCGAGTGCGATATGTTTCGAAGATGGCGGGGGAGACGATCCTCGAAGAGCGCCCTCGCTTCAGACACGAGCTCGCATCGGCTCTGGCATGGCTTGCATTGCATGGCGACGACGACGATGCCGACCTTATCGCCTACTTGATCGCCGCACACCACGGGAAAGTACGAATGTCGTTACGAGCCTTGGCGGAAGAGAGAGAGCCACCCGATGGGAAGCTTTTCGCCAGAGGAGTGTGGGCAGGTGATCGGCTTCCCTCGGTGCGATTCGCAGACGGGGAAGTCGTGCCGGAGGTCGAACTCAGGCTTGACCTCATGCAACTCGGCAATGGACCACAGGGGCCATCTTGGACGGCGCGTACGCTGAGATTGCTGAATGACCTTGGCCCGTTTCAGCTGTCCTGGTGCGAGTCTCTGGTGCGCGTCGCCGACTGGCGAGCGTCGCGTGCGGAACGGGAGGTCTCGGAATGATTCATGAACACCCGCTGCTTGGCTGCACACCGACTCCGCTGGCGTCTTACCTAAAAGCGTTGGCCGTGCTTCGACTTGTGGCCGAGGCAGACACGGCTGGAGGCGGTGACTCGGCGGTAACTGGCTTCTGGCGCGACGACGTGTTCGTGTTGCGCACCACGTTAGAGCGCGCAGATCTCGCCCGTTTCTTCCTGGATCGATATCGACCGACTCCAATAGTCGCCCCGTGGAACGGTGGGAGTGGTTTTTACTTCCAAGAGGGGAAGCGCAAAGAGAAAGACCCCATCACAGGCAAGAAGCTCAAGACAGGGGTTCGGGATCAGGAGACAGAAGCTACGAAGACGGTTGCCAAGATTTCAGCTTGTAGCTCTTCACGATTCTCCGATTATCGAGAAGCGATCGCGGTTGCCCAAAAGATCGTTTCCGAGCTTAACCTCGTTGAGGCTCCTGAAAACACGCCGACAAACAGGAACAAGAATAGATTCGTGCAGATGTTCCGGAATCTGGCATCCGACCGTTGTCTTCGCGCTGTGGACTGCGCCGTCGTGATTGCGGGGGACGAGGTAACGTTTCCTCCATTGCTGGGAACTGGAGGAAACGACGGAAACCTCGATTTCACGAACAATTTCATGCAGCGACTGCTGGAGGTACTCGATATATCCGGTGATGCGGCGCTCCCGGGTGCCGCCGCGAGCCTGGAATCGGCACTATTTGCGACTCCCTGTAACTCGCTCGCGAAGAATGCCATCGGTCAGTTCGCTCCAGGGGCGTCGGGAGGACCGAACGCGGCTACGGCGTTCATCGGCGAAGGGCGGATAAATCCTTGGGATTTCGTCTTCATGCTCGAGGGAGCGATGGTCTTCGCTGCGTCTGTGGCGCGCCGCTTGGAGCATGGCGATCGAGCTATCCCATCGGCCCCGTTCGTAGTGCGTAGCAGGATGGGGACTGAAGGCGCCGCTAGCGCTTCAGACGACGAGGATTCGCGCAATGAGATGTGGATGCCGCTCTGGGCTGCTCCGTGTACGTTCGATGAAATCCAGTCACTGTTAAAGGAAGGGCGGGTCACCCTTAGCGGGCGCGCTGCGCGTGATGGTCTCGATTTTGCGCGTGCCGTGGCTCAATTGGGCATCAATCGGGGAATCGGGAGTTTTCAGCGCTACGGCTTTCTGAAGCGACAGGGGAAGAATTTTCTGGCGACTCCCTTGTCTCGGGTCGAGGCGCATCGCCAACCAGACGCCGATCTCATTGGCGAACTCGAACGTCGAAACTGGTTGCCTTCTGTCCAGCGCTTCGCGCGCGACGAGAATGCCCCAAACGCTGTTCGGTCGGCGGCGCGATTGCTCGATACAGCGCTCTTCGCCTTGACACAGCGGGCGAGTCGCAACGCGATCCAAGCCGTTTTGCATAAAGTTTCGCTGATCGATCTAGCTGTCAGCGCGGGTGTCAAAGCTCAAGAGGCTGTCCGTACCCCAGTTCCACGTTTGTCACTATCGTGGGCTACCAAAGCGGATGATCAGTCGACCGAATACCGCATTGCGTCAGCCTTCGCAAGCCTGCGTCTACGAAGTGAGAGTGGTGCGGAGATATTGCACGCTTGCCGCCACCTGATTCGAGGCAGCGAGCCAGGGAAGAGCGGCGATCGCAAATGGGAACCAGAATCCCGCGTAGCCGTATGGGGCACTGGCTCATTGGTCAACAACGTCGTGATGCTACTGCATAGACGTCAATTTGACGCCAGAAAGTTGGGTCTGGAAGGGGATCTGCTCGGCAGCCACACCGGCGCCACATTGGCCGATGTCGCTGCATTTCTTGATGGCTCTGTTGACGATGTCCGCATCGGCGAACTTTTCGGTGGCCTTGCCTGCGTCGATTGGAATGGCGCTGAACCGCCGCAGGACGTCGCGGGAACGGTTCTTCCGCCTGCCTTCGCTTTGCTGAAGGTGTTTTTTACCCCTGAGGCCTTGCTGCGAGCACAGGGGTATCTACCGCCGGATGTTGCACTTCGGTTGCCTGCCGAAATCCCTGCACGCATGGCTGCTGATGATGTATCGAGTGCGGTGCGCGTCGCCTGGCAACGGATGCGTGCGATTGGAATAGAGCTTCCGGGTCGGCATCCACCGCGGGTCTTGGGAGTAAACGGTCGGCGTTGGCTGGCCGCCTTGTGCATTCCTCTTACCCATGTTGCCACCGAGCGTCTACTGCGAAGCCTTGGTTTGACGATGGAAAGAGTACGCCGCTTCATACCACCATCCCCAGCAGTTATTGCCGAATAGGAGCATGGACATGTCTGTACAAATGAATGCCCTCAGTAAGGCCCCGAGACTGTTGTTGGAGGCGCATTTGCAGCCTATACAGGGCTCGCGGTTCCAGCCAACAGGTTTTCCAAACTTGGGGGCAGCGACTTACGACGGACCGAATGGTGAGCGGATGCTCCTCGTGGAATCTGCTCAGAGCATGGCAAATCGATTGGAGGCGGTGTGCTGGGATACACCTGGGGACGATTGGGTCGAACCCTTGAGGGGGCTACCGCTCGTGAAAGTTGTAAGGATATCGAAAGACGAGAACGGAGCGGACAAAGAGCAGGCGGTAACCAATTCTGTCCTTGAGGCGCATCGCGTCAACTCGCCTTACATCCTAGAGGGCAATGACAAGATAGTGTTCAATTTGCTCAAGTCACAGCTCGCCGCTACAGAAGAAGGTGCAGTGGATATCAAGAAGCTCGCCTCCGTTCTATTGGGACTTGACACGAACTCGCTGATCCACGGTGTGTTTCTCGCTAAATCAGATCTCGCTGGCGGACGGCTGCGCCTTCCGCGAGCCCTGTCTGCGTTTGTCGAGGCAGAGGATGTAAGGGAAGTACAAAGCGGCGGCGTGAAGAACGATCATGTCAAACCGTCTGGCGATACTAGCAAAGGTTTCGGGAATGTTCCTTTTGCTCGTTCGGAGTTTACGTCGCGGAGGATCGTCGCTTACTTCAATCTCGATCTTAGTCAGATTCGCGCATTTGGGTTGGGCGATACGGTAACGGAGCTTCTGGTGTCGCTTGCGTTGTTCAAGATACAGGCGGTGCTTCGCTCCGGTCTCCGATTTCGTACGGCTTGTGATCTTGAGGTAATACCTTCGGGTATTGACATCAAGCGGCCGCCCGATTTCAAACTACCGACGCTGGATGACCTTGAGGGTAGTTTGCCTGATCTGATTGCGAAGGTGGCAAAAGAGCAGAAATGGCCCCAGAAACCGGTCACTCGCGTACTTCACAGCTAGAGCGACGGACATGCTGTCCATCACCTTCACCTTTCCGGCAGGGCGTTACCACGCGACGCCCTGGGGTCGACACGTAAATGAGGCAGATGTCGCCTGGCCCCCGGATCTTTGGCGGATCACGCGTGCGCTGATCGCGGTCTGGCATCGAAAGATGGATCCCGAATGCTTCCCTCGTGAACGCCTATACGATTTGTTGGCATCTCTGGCTGCGGCGGAACCACCGTCGTTTCGCTTGCCGGAAGTGGTGATTCACTCCCACGTGCGCCACTACATGCCGGGAAAGGATGACAAGAAGACACTGGTGTTCGACGCATTTGCGCGAGTGGCGGCTGATGATCCCGTGGTGATGGTATGGCCGAGTCTTGTGTTGGATACGTCCCAGACCGAGGCGCTAGATCGTTTGCTGCAGGATCTCGGTTACCTTGGTCGCGCAGAGTCGTGGGTTGACGCTCGTCGCGAACAGGGTTCGGTGTCGTTGAATTGCGTTCCGGTGAAGGAATCGGAAGCAGTCGATCCAGATACCGGAGAGATCACCGGGGAGATCGTGCGGATGATGGCGCCAAGCCCCCCGGAAACGTATCGCACGTTTCGCGCGGGGATGCTAGAGGGTGCAGGGGTTAAGCTGGACGCGAATGGCGATGTGGTGGTGAAACTGACGGGGGAAAGAAAAGCGCTTGCTGTCACGCTTCCACTGGACTGGGTCGCTGCCGTCAGCGTAGACACGAGCGATCTGCAAGCGGGCGGGTGGAGCGCTCCGCCAGCATCTGTGGCGATCAGTTACCGGCGACCGTTGCACGCGCTTAGGACGACGGCGCCACTGGTCCGTCCAAGACCGCCAAGGGTAAAGATGGACGAGCAGGTCACGACGGCGCGTTTCGTGGTCTACGGTAAGCCTATCCCGCGCGTCGAAGATGCTGTTCGTATTGGAGAGGCATTTCGAGCTGCAGCCATGTGCCGGGCGGCGCATGTTCTGGGGCCCAACACAGTGCCTCCAGAACTTTCAGGACATGACCTCGGAGACGACAACAGGCACTCGCATGCATTCTGGTTGGCTGATCCGGGTGATACCGGTGAGGTCGATCATCTTCTCGTGCATGCACCAGGCGGGTTTAGCGGTGCGGCCATACGTGCATTGACGGCTCTGCAACAGGTCAGGCGTGGAGAGGGCGAACCGCTGAGATTGATGCTTGAAGGCACCGGCAATGCGGAACTGTTCGGTCAGGTTACGCCCCTTACTCGCGAAGCCACGATCTGGCGAAGTATCACACCTTACCTTCACCCTTGGCATCTGAAGAAGACGCAGCTTAGATCAGGCGACGCCATCGCAAAGGCCATTCTCGAACAGATTCGACGCGAATGGTCTGGTCGCGGTGAAGGCTTGCCACAGATTGACTCGATTGCGGAGGTGCCCTCGGTCCAGTTTGGAGGGCGGCATCTTCGCGCGTTGCAGTTCCATCGATTTCGCCGAAAGCGCGGACTCACCCAACCTGACACTACGGGTCGTTTTCTTGAGCTGCACTTTTCGAGTCCGGTGCGGGGCCCGCTGGCGCTCGGGTTCGGTTGTCACTTCGGTCTTGGTCTGTTTGCGCCCAAGCCAAGCCACACGGTGAACGAAGAGGGTCGTTCGTTGCGATAGGGATCATGGTGACAACAATCCGCCAGGACGATGACAAAGAAATTGTGCTCGGGTGGTCGAGTTGTTGCCGTTCACCTGACGTATGCGTTTCTGCTAATTTCACTGGTGAGCATCGGTGATGGCATGGCGCGATCGGATTGCTTTCGATCCTGCGGTGATGGGGGGAAAGGCGTGTGTGCGCGGGACGCGCGTCACTGTCAGTGCGATGCTTGGGCTCCTCGCTGCCGGTCATACTGAATCCGAAGTGTTGTCTGCCTATCCATATTTGGGACGGGAAGACCTGAGGGCAGTTCTCTCGTACGCGGCTTGGTGCACGGGGGAAGGATGGACGCCGTCTGAATGATGTTCAACGTGCGCGTTGGAGTGTCAGCGGGTCTCAATACCGCAACGTGTGTCGGCGCCTGTGCGAGCCGTTGGCCGTTCGCCTGACCCACCATGCCCACCGACCAACCGCTCGAGTCCCAACCGGAGCTTCCCCTCCCGTTCCCGGAACTCGCCGACGATCTGCCGTTGCTGCCGGCGCGCATGGTCAACGAGTACCAGTATTGCCCCCGACTCTCCTACCTTGAGTGGGTGCAGGGCGAGTGGGCCGATTCTTCGGATACGGTCGAAGGGCGTCATATTCATCGACGGGTCGATCGTCCTGGCGGCAAGTTGCCGTCGCCGGACGAGTTGACGACTGACGATTCGATCCACGCCCGCTCGATCACGTTGTCGAGCAACCGCTTGGGTCTCATCGCGAAGATGGACCTGATCGAGAGCGACGATGGCGTGGTGATACCCGTGGACTACAAGCGTGGCAAACGGCCGCATGTTCCGCGTGGCGCGTACGACCCCGAGCGAGTGCAACTGTGCGTGCAGGGCCTCATCCTCGAGGAGCATGGTTATCGGTGCGAAGCAGGGGTGCTCTACTTCGCTTCGTCAAAAGAGCGGGTGCGAGTGGAGTTCGATGCCGATCTTCGGGCTGTCACACGCAATGCCATTGATGGATTGCGGCTCATCGCTGCGGGCGGCACCATTCCAGTGCCGCTGGTCGACAGCCCGAAGTGCCCGGGCTGCTCGCTGGTTGGCATCTGCCTGCCGGACGAGGTGAACTTCTTTCGACAGGATCATGGCAATCCGCGCCCGCTGGCCGTCGCACAGACGGAGGCATTGCCGGTGTATGTGCAGGCGCGCGGTGCCAAGGTGGCAAAAGACGGCGAGACGTTGCAGATTTTCGTAGACGATCAGAAGGTGACGTCGGCCCGGCTCGCCGAGGTGTCGCAACTGGTGCTGTGGGGCAACATCTACCTCACCTCTCCGGCTTTGCAGGAGTTGATGGTGCGCCAGATCCCCGTCAGTTGGCACAGTTTCGGCGGCTGGTTCATGGGTCACACGATCGGCACCGGACACAAGAATGTCGAGCTGCGCACCGCCCAATATCGGGCGAGCTTCGAGCCAGACCGCTGCTTGCGTATCGCCCGTGGCCTGGTCGTGGCAAAGATCCAGAACTGCCGCACGCTGCTGCGCCGAAACTGGAAGTCGGGCGAAGCCCCTGAAGCGATCCTCGACGGTTTCCGGCAGGACATCGATCTCGCCAAGCGGGTGCGTTCGCTCCAGGAGCTACTGGGAGCGGAGGGCAATTCAGCAGCCCGGTACTTTCGTCACTTTTCCGAGCTGATCCGCAAGCCACCGGAGCAGGAGAACTTCGCGTTCGATTTCACGCATCGTAACCGGCGACCACCAGCCGACCCGGTCAATGCGTTGTTGTCGTTCGCGTATTCGCTCCTGGTCCGCACCTGGACGGTCACCCTGACGGCGGTGGGTTTCGATCCCTACCGTGGTTTCTACCATCAACCGCGATACGGGCGCCCGGCGCTGGCATTGGACATGATGGAGCCGTTCCGGCCGCTCATCGCCGATTCGAGCGTCATCCAGGCCATCAACAACGGCGAGATCAAGCCCACCGACTTCGTATCGGCGGCGGGCAGCGTCGCCCTTGATGCCGAGGGGCGCAAGCGCTTTATCGCCACCTTCGAACGGCGGCTGGATCATGAGATCACCCACCCGCTGTTCGAGTACCGCATCAGCTATCGTCGTCTGCTCGAACTGCAGGCGCGCCTGATGGCCCGACACCTTCAAGGCGAGATCGACGACTATCCCAACTTTGTCACCCGCTGACCATGGCCGAGCACGAGCATCTGTATGTCGTTACCTACGACATTCGGGATCCGAAGCGATGGCGACGCGTGTTCCGGTTGATGAAGGGCTTTGGGCAGTGGTTGCAGTTGTCGGTGTTTCAGTGCCGGCTCAGCCGCCAGCGGCACGCGGAATTGATTGCTCTCCTTGACGGCGTCGTCATGCACGACGAGGATCACGTCATTCTGCTGGACCTGGGGCTTGCAGAGGACGTCAAGCCTGCGGTGGTCAGCTTGGGAAAAAGCTTCGAACCTGTAGTACGCGAGTCGATCATCGTTTAATTTGCCGTTGCGGCGCGAGCGCTCCGGCGGCGAACCTTCCCCTGTAGAGCGCTCGCACGTATGATTGTTCTTTAACATCAACGAAGATGTATGCGACCCCGGCGCCGGCACGAAGCGGACCGAGCCAGGTTTGCAACTTTTCGGCGAGCGCTCGCAGTGCATGGATGCGAGCGCCGTCGTTTATGGATTGTGGAAGTGGCAGTTTTCCGCGGCGTGATGCCGCGGCCTCATTGAAGCATGAATCTCGGCCATCTCCCGCTCGATGGTTTCCCGGTTTTCCGCGGCGTGATGCCGCGGCCTCCTTGAAGCATCGGCACGCTTCACGCTGGCCTTGTTGGTGGCTCGCGTTTTCCGCGGCGTGATGCCGCGGCCTCATTGAAGCTTGTTTGCTCATGCGACGCACGCAGATGGAATTCCCGGTTTTCCGCGGCGTGATGCCGCGGCCTCATTGAAGCGCCTCTGGCGTCCAGGGTTCGCCTGGATCGTCGTACGTTTTCCGCGGCGTGATGCCGCGGCCTCATTGAAGCTTCACCACCAATCCCAGCGTTGCATCAGTACTCACAGTTTTCCGCGGCGTGATGCCGCGGCCTCATTGAAGCGCGCCGGCAATGCCTCTCGAAAATCCGCGCCGCCGGGTTTTCCGCGGCGTGATGCCGCGGCCTCATTGAAGCGCGCATCTATGCGGACTCGCGCTCTCTGTGGGTCCGGGTTTTCCGCGGCGTGATGCCGCGGCCTCATTGAAGCGAGTTTTCCGGGGTCGTTCGGGATGCATTCATCGCGTTTTCCGCGGCGTGATGCCGCGGCCTCATTGAAGCCACTCCGTGGCCGAC